>NZ_PPPT01000099.1 GCF_006483445.1 Bradyrhizobium guangdongense
CCGTCATTGCGAGGAGCCCTTGCGACGAAGCAATCCAGACCGCCTCCACGGAAAGATACTGGATTGCTTCGCTGCGCTCGCAATGACGATGCGGAAAGAGCTTACGCTCTTTCGACTTCACGCCTCGCGGCGGCATTTTCCGCCAGATGCCGCCCCGCAATGTACCCGAACGTCAGCGCCGGCCCGAGCGCGATCCCCGGCGCCGGACAATTGCCGTTCATGATCGAGCCCATGTCGTTGCCGCAGGCATACAGGCCCGAGATCGGCGTGCCGTCGTCGCGCAGCACGCGCGCCTGGGCGTCGACCTTCACGCCGATGGCGGTGCCGAGATCGGCGGGATAGATCCGCAGCGCAAAGAACGGCGCGCGCAGGATCGGCGCGACGCAGGGGTTTGGCTTGTGCGCGGCGTCGCCGAGGTGGCGCTGATAGATGGTGCTGCCGCGGCCGAATTCGGGATCCCGACCCTCCTTCGCATTGGCATTGTAATCGGCGACCGTCGCGGCGAGAGACGACGGGGCAACGCCGATCTTCGCGGCGAGCTCGGCGATGCCGGGCGCCTCGATCAACTCGCCGCTGCTGACGTAGCGGCGGACACTCCAGGTGAACGGCTTGATGCGGCCGAGGCCGTAGGTCCAGAGAAAGTCGCGGTCGCAGATCAGATGGAAGGGCCTGTCAGCCTCGCCATTGCCGTCGCGGAGCATGACGAGCACGAACTCATGATAGGACAGCGCCTCGTTGACGAAGCGCCGGCCGGCTGCGTTGACGGCGATGATTCCGGGCTTGGCGCGGTCGGTCACCGTGTGCGGGAACACGCCGCGGCTGCCGTCGTCGCGTTGAAACAATGAGGCCGGCACCCAATAAGCCGGGCTGGTGGCATCGCTGTTGAGCGTGGCGCCGCTTGCGGTTGCCAGGCGCAGGCCATCGCCGGTGCCGGACGGGCTGGTTGCAGACACCAGTCCTGCGGCGGGCGGAAAGAAGCGCTTGCGGAGGTGCGTGTCGTGCGAAAAGCCGCCGGTCGCGAGCACCACGCCGCGGCGCGCCGCGATGGTACGGTCGCGCGCGCCATGGCGGATCGTGACGCCGCTGATGCGCCCACCCTCGACGACGAGATCCTCGACATCGGCGCTGAAGAGCATCTCGACCTGCCGCGCCAGCAGCGAAGCATAGAGCTGGGCCGCGAGCGCGTTGCCGAGATGCAGCGTGGTGCCACGCGGCGAACGCAGCCTTTGCAGGGCATATTGCGAGATCAGCCGCGCCGAGCGCAGCGTCGAGCGGAACGACTTTCCGATTCCGCGCAGATGCGGAACATCGAGCCGGTTCACCATCATGCCGCCGAACAGCATGAACTCCGGCAGCGGCGGTCGCAGCCGCGCAAAGCCCGCACCGAGCTTGGTTCCGTCGAACGCCACCGGCTCCAGCACGCGGCCGCCTGCGGTGGCACCCAGCCGCTCGGGATAGTAGTCGGGACAGGCCTTCACCGGCTGCAGCCGGACTTCGGTGTTGGCCTCCAGATACGCGACCGCCTCGGGACCGCGCGCGAGGAAGGCGGCGCGCAGGCCGACATTGGCGGGCTCGGGAACGGTGCTCGCGAGATACCGGACGGCATCGGTGACGCTGTCGGAGAGGCCGGCGTCCTTCATCTTGCCGTTGGCGGGGATCCAGACCATGCCGTCCGACCACGCCGTGGTGCCGCCGACGAAGGCGGTCTTCTCGATCACGAGCACGCGCAGGCCCTCGGCGGCGGCAACGGCGGCTGCCGTCATGCCGCCCGCGCCGGCGCCGATCACGACGACGTCGTAGCTGTCCTGCGCCGGCATCATGCGGCAAAGTTCCCTGAGCGAGGCATGGCACCGTCATATGGCAATAGGGGGTGAAAACAACCCCATGCACAGTAGCCGGGGCTGGGGGACATGGATACGGATTTTACGAAATTGCGCTTGACCCGTCGGGCAAATCAGGTGTATATTGTCATTATCGCAAGGTGTCGGATGAACCTTGCAAAATGACGCAATTTGCGTCGGGACGATGCACCCCGACGCAGCAACACGTCAAAATCAAGCATTTTAGCGTTGCGGCTTGCGCTCGATCGGGTCGATGTCGAAGGCCCGCAGGCGGCCGAGCCGCAGCACGTCCATGGCGAGCCGCCGGCCGATGCGGTCGCGATCGAGCACGCGGATCAAATCGTCGACGCCGTTGATCTCGATACCGTCGAGCCTGATGACGACGTCGCCGGGCAACAACCCCGCCTTCGCCGCCGGCCCATCCGGCTCGATCTGCGCCAAGAGCGCACCCATCTTGTTCTCGACGCCGGCCAGCACCGCATGCCGCCGCGGGATCGGCGCGGTCTGCCCGGCCACGCCGATATAGGCGCGGCGGACATAGCCGTGGCGGATGATCTCCGACAGCACGAACTGCGCGGTGTTGCTGGCAACCGCAAAGCAGATCCCTTGCGCCCCGCTGATGATCGCGGTGTTGATGCCGATCACCTCGGCATGCGACGACACCAGCGGCCCGCCGGAATTGCCGGGATTGAGCGCGGCATCGGTCTGGATCACGTCCTCGATGGTGCGGCCGCTGACCGAGCGAATCGAGCGTCCGAGTGCGGAGACGACGCCCGCGGTCACGGTGGACTCGAAGCCGAGGGGATTGCCGATCGCGATCACGAGCTGGCCGCGCCTTAAGGTCTTGGAATTGCCGAGCGCAGCGTACGGCAGGTCGCGAACGCCGTTGGCGCGCAGCAGCGCGAGGTCCGTATCGGGGTCGACGCCGAGCACCCGGGCATCGCCAACATTGCCCTCGATATCCCTGAGCCGGATGTCCCGGGACGCTCCGACCACATGGCTGTTGGTCAGCACCAGGCCATCCGGCGAGATCACGATGCCCGAGCCGAGCCCGCCGCGCTCGCGTCTATCAGGCACCTTTGGCCCGGTCTCGACGCGCACGACGGCGGGGCCGACACGCTCGGTCACGCCGATCACGGCATTGGAATAGGCGTCCAGCAACGCCCCGTCCTGATCCGGGGCAGGCGAAGTCGTTCGCGATGACGAGCTGCCATCGGCGATATCTGACGTGAAATCCAGCATGGCAAGCGTCCTTGAGGGCCACACAGATGGTGGCCTGTTGCCGCAAGGACAAGTAGCCCGCCCCTAGCCGCAAGGCTGGGCTGCCAGGGCTTGACGACAGGCTTGACTAAGGGGCTTGACGAGGGCGCCCGTCGCAGCGTGCCGCCCCTCGCCTTGACCGGATCGAGCAGCGTCCAGTCGCCGTCCGGCAGCACATGCCCCTTGGGGAACGGCGGACGCATCTCGATGCCGAGCGAACGCAGCACGCGCTGGTCGCGGTAGTAGCATTGCAGCGAATTACGGTGACGTGCACAAAACTCTAGCCTGCTGGCCGGGTTCGAAATGCGTCTTGCTTTGCTCTAACCAGCGGACACGGGCGGCTTTGCAGTTCACCTCAGGCAGGTCAGGACGCCCCATGATTGGTAACTATGCTCGCTAGCCAGCGCCGGAATCGCCGACGCACAAACAATGAATTGGCAGCGAATAAGACAAACGTAATCAATGCGAATATACCCGCATGATAAGCAATCGACGATCCAACCACGGCGAGTACCGCAAACCCAAATGAAATGAGGACAACGCCAAGAAACGGCCACCACTCCACTGAACAGACATAGCTAACGCGCGCTGATTCCGCCTCCTTCTCGAAACAGATCTCGCACTTTTGAATGTTCACCAGCGGACGAAGAGTACGAGTGCCAGTGAGTCCGGAAAACGCAATCCGTGTTTCACTAACCACCATGTCTTTCGCGCCTTCGGAACGAGCCGCCTCAGCAATTCTATCTCTAAGAGCTAACACTTGCGCAGACGTCAAGAGAGGAACGAACAACACGCCAGCGAAACCAAAAGGTATCATCGCTGCTATTTTAGCCCCGAACCTCATTTGAGCGGCGGCGATAGTGATGGTGGCCCCGCATAGAAAAGCTTTGTCACCTGATCCGTGCTGCTTACGCCAAGGCCAGTAACGCCAAGTCCGTAAGTATTATAACGGGTGGTACTGTGCCAGCAAGCCGCCTGGTCTTCACTGGAGAAATAACGAGCGTGTCGTTTCGAATCGTGATGAATGCCGCCACGACGGCAGGCGCCCAGCACTTCATCCACTACTCGGTCGAATCCGAATTGTGAAATGTTTGCCTCGGCGGTTTCCCTACTTTGCATGGGGTTGTTTTAGTAATTCTTCATTGGGTGGCCACAAGGAGCCCTAGGTCTTAACTCAGGAGACTTGACTAAGAGGGCGCCCGTCGCAGCGTTCCGCCCCTTGCCCTGACCGGATCGAGCAGCGCCCAGTCGCCCTCCGGCAGCACATGCCCCTTGGGGAATGGCGGGCGCATCTCGATGCCGAGGGAACGCAGCACACGCTCGTCGCGGTAGTAGCATTGCAGAACGACGCGAACGAGGGTCGCGGCCGGCCCGCCACCGGACTCGCGGAACTGCTTGACGACGCCGTCGCGCGCGGCGGCATCGAGGTCGGCGAGCGGCATGCCGGCTAGCCTGGCGAGATGATCCAGCGCCGTCGCGACTGGCCCGGCGTCGCGGCCGAGCGTTGCAAGGATGTCGGCCTGGATGACCTCGTCATCGGCGCCGGGGACGCGATATTCCTCGCTCGGTGGAATGATCAGCGCGGCGATGGTGCGAAGGTCCTGGCGCTGCCGCGGCGTGAGGATGAGCTGATCAGTCATGAGGTCCTCTTCCAAATCTCGTGCCGCAGTGACGGTGCGCTCCCTCTCCCGCTTGCGGGAAGGGCAATCGCATATACGTTTTCCATTGTTCGGCATGCTCGTGCCACAAACTCGTCATGCCCGGGCTTGTCCCGGGCATCCACGTTCTTTGTGCGGCAGCAAAGGTCGTGGATGGCCGGGCCAAGCCCGGCCATGACGATGTGGAAACGTCTGTGCGCAGCTTCTTCAGGGGCATATGCGATCGCCCTTCCCTCAATCGAACAGATTGGCGAGGCGCTGCTTCATCTGGTCGGCGATGTAGAGCGCGAGGGCCTGGATGGTGGAGGTCGGGTTCACGCCGCCCGAGGTGACGAAAATGCTGCCATCGACGATGAAGAGATTTTTCACGTCGTGCGTGCGGCCCCATTCGTTGACGACGGATCGCTCGGGGTCGGTTCCCATCCGCGCGGTACCGAGCAGATGCCAGCCGCCCCAGGGGATCGGCGAGTTGATGCAGATGTCGGTCGCACCCGCCGTTTCGAGAACCTCGCGGCCCCTCGCCAGCGCGTGGTCCATCATCTTCTGGCTGTTCTCGGAGATCGTGTAGTTGATCTTCGGCGCGGGAATGCCGTGACTGTCCTTCAGGATCGGATCGAGCGTGACTTGATTGTGCTCCTCCGGCAGGTCCTCGCAGATCGCGGAGAAGCCGATGCGATGGCCGTTGAGCTTGCGGAAGACGCGGTGATGGTCCGCGCCCCACGGCAAGATGCCCTTCTGCTCGCTGACGACGGCCTCGAACACCGGGCCTGCGCCGCGCACGAACTGGACGCCGTAGCCGCGCACGAAACCGCGCGAGAGGTCGGTGTCGTACCACTCCTTGCTCCACAGGCAGGTCGGCGGCGCGCGGTTCGAGTCGGTCGGCTCCTTCACATAGCCGTAGATCTGCGCATAGGGATGGAACATCAGGTTCTTGCCGACGAGGCCGGACGAATTGGCGAGCCCGTTCGGGAAACGGCCGGATGCCGAGTTGAGCAGCAGCCGCGGCGTGCCGACACCGTTGCAGGCGATGATGACGACATGCGCGGCCTGAAACTGCTCGACGCCGTCCTTGTCGTAATAGACGACGCCCGAGGCCATGCCGTTGTCGTCGGTCGTGATCTCGCGCACGCGGCAATGCGTGCGCAGCTCGACGCCGGCGCGGATCGCCTGCGGCCAGTAGGTGATGTCGGTGGACGATTTTGCGCCCTGCGCGCAGGCCGGCGTGCAATGGCCGAGATTGATGCAGCGCGCGCGGCCCTCATAGTCCGTGGTCGCGACCGTCGTGTCCGACGGCCACCAGTGCCAGCCGAGCTTGTTCATGGCCTTGCCGATGATCGCGCCGGACAATCCCATCGGCTGCTGCGGCATCGGCGGATGGGTCAGCGGCGACAGCGGATCGCCCGACAGGCCCGACGTCCCCATGATGCGGTCGTTCTCTTCGAAGAACGGCGTCAGCGCGTCGTAGTCGATCGGCCAGTCGTCGGCGACGCCGTCGAGCGTCCTGACCTTGAAATCGGAGGGATGCAGCCGCGGCCAATGCGCGGTGTACATCACCGTGGAGCCACCAACCGCGTTGTAATTGACGACCTTGATCGGCGAGTTGTCGTCGTTGATCGGATAGTCCTCGGGCCTGCCGCGCACGTTCGGGCTGGTCGCCCACTCGCCGTAGAATTTTGCTTCCCAGTCGCGGCCGGTGCTCGGATATTCCGCCGGGTTCATCCAGCCGCCCTGCTCCAGACACAGGATGTGCATCCTGGTTTCGGCCAGCGACCACGCAACCGCAGCGCCTGATGCGCCCGCGCCGATGATCAGGACGTCCACGGGGTCGTTCATACCGGTACTTCCTCCCGCCCTCGCCGCTTCCCGGGCGATTCGGCCACTCCAAATGAGCTTGTAGCGCCAAACGATAGGGGCAGAGCGGCGGGCGAGTAAAGCCGTCCGCCGGGAATGTCGCACTTCGCTGAGCGCAGACCATTGGTCTTGCCATGCCCGGATGCTAGGAACGAGGCGAAAACAGCAAATCGATAGCGAGACCGCATGTCCCCTGGGAATTTCCTTGCCGCAGCCGTTCTGATCGTCACGGGATATCTCGCCTCAGTCGGCCCGAGCCTGGCCGTGACCGGGACTGCCACGGTCCGCGATGCCAACTCCATCCAGATCGCCGACGTGACCTACCGGCTCGACGGCGTCGATGCGCCCGAACTCGACCAGGTCTGCATCGACGACCATGCCGACCCCTGGACCTGCGGCCTCGAGGCGCGCGACCAGCTCACCAAGCTGATCAAGGGCCGCTCGGTGCGTTGCGACGATGTCGGGCCCGAGAAGAATTTTGGCAAACGGCATCGCGCCATCTGTACGGCCGATGGCGACAAGACGACGCTGAACGAGCAGCTTGTCCGCCTCGGCTATGCGATTGCGCGCGAGCCGATCAAGGCCAACGTCAAGCCGGCGGCGACCGAGGCCAAGACGGCCTCGAGCGGCATCTGGAAGGGCTGCTTTGTCGCGCCGCAGGAATTCCGTATCGGCAAGAAGGACGGCCCGCTGCTCGGCGCCGCCTGCCGTGCCGACCGCGACAAGGAAATCCGCGCCGTGCTGTTTCCGGACGAGCTGACGATGCCGCCGAGCTGCAGCATCAAGGGCAAGCTCGCCGTGCGCGCCCGCGTCACCGGCAATATCGGCATCTATCATTTGCGGGGATGCCCGAGCTATTCCGGCACCACCAAGCCGGACCGCTGGTTCTGCTCCGAGGATGACGCACAGGCCTCCGGCTTCCGCAAGGCGTATAACTGCCGCCGGCCGAAGTAATTTCGCGAGCTGCCTCTTTCGCCTCTCCCCGCCTGCGGCAGGGCAAGGGCATATGACTCTGCGATAGGTGGAGCACGAACCTATCCACATCGTCATGGCCGG
>NZ_PPPT01000100.1 GCF_006483445.1 Bradyrhizobium guangdongense
CCCAATAGGGATCGCGCAGCTTGCGCTTGAAAATCTTTCCCGTCGCCTCGCGCGGCAGCGCGTCGAGGAACTGGATCTCCTTCGGTACCTTGAAGTTGGCGAGCCTGTCGCGCAAATACGCCTGCACGGCATTGGCCGAGAGCCTTGCCCCCGTCTCCGGCTCGATGCAGGCGCAGAGGCGCTCGCCATACTCGGTGTCGGGGATGCCGAACACCGCGCAATCGCGCACGCCGTCCATGGTGATCAGCGCGTTCTCGATCTCGGCGGGATAGATGTTGACGCCGCCCGAAATCACCATGTCGCGCTTGCGGTCGCACAGGAAGAGATAGCCGTCCTCGTCGAGATAGCCGACGTCGCCGACGCTGACGAGGCCGTCGCGGCCGGCCTCCGCGCGCGCCTCGGCCTTGCCGTGATAGTCGAAGTCCGGCACCGAGGCCTGCCGCATGTAGATCTCGCCCGGCTCGTTGACGCCACATGGCGTGCCGTCGGCGCGGAAAATCTTGACCACACCGCCTTCGATGGCGCGGCCGACGGTGCCGGGCTTTTTCAGCGCCTCGTCCGCCGAGTGCCACACGGGAATTCCGGTCTCGGTCGAGCCAAAATATTCGTTGATGACCGGTCCCCACCAGTCGATCATCGCGCGCTTGACCTCGATCGGGCAGGGCGCCGCGCCATGCACGACGAAGCGCAGCGAGGACAGGTCGTAGCGGCGCTTCACCTCGTCCGGCAACCTCAGCAGCCGCACGAACATCGTCGGCACCATGTGCATATGCGTGACGCCATGGCGTTCGATGAGCTGCAACAGGTCCTCGGGATCGAAGCGCGGCTCCAGCACGATGGTGCAGCCGCAGCGATAGGCCAGCATGCCGTAAGAGTGCGGCGCCGAATGGTACATCGGGCCGTTCATCAGCACGACCTGGTTTTCGTTCGGCTTGACGCCATAGGCGATGCCGCCGACGCGCTCGGAGGCCGCGGCCTGCTCGGGCTTCATCGGCATGCGCTTGACGCCCTTCGGCATGCCCGTGGTGCCCGAGGTGTAGAACATCGGCGCACCGCGGCGCGGCGGCTCGGTGCGTTCGGGCTGGCTGTCGCGCCAGGAATCCCAATCCGTCAGTCCGTGCGGCACTTGCGTCAGCTCGGCGGGGATGTTGAAGGCCTGCGCGATCTCCGGCGGGGTCGGCACGATCATCAACTTGAAGCCGTCAGGAAGGCCGTCGCGGATCTGCGGCAGCAGATCGGCATGGCAGACGAGACAGTCCGCGCCGCTGTCGTCGAGGATGTAGCGGACCTCGGCGGCCTTCAGATGCCAGTTGATCGGCACCACCGGGCAGCCGAGGGCGGCTGCAGCCGCCACCACCTCGAACAGCGCAAAATCGTTGCGCAGCATCATCGCGACGGGTGTGCCCTCACGGCCACCGAGCGCGGCGAAACCGCCGGCCGCCTTGCGGATGCGCGCGTGAAGGGCGGAATAGTCGATCTTGCGCTCGCCGCTGATGATCATGGGCTGTCCCTTACTTATCATCGAGGATCTCGCCGAACGGCACCCAGCTCTTGCCGTTGAAGCGACGGAGCTGCAATTGCTGGAACGGCAGATAGTCGTCCGGACCGGTCGACACGCTGATGCCGGGCAGCAGCAGCGGCAGCTTCACGTCCTTCAGCGAGGCCGCCTGCTTCAGGATGTTGTCGCGGCTGAAATCGCCGTTGCAGGCGCGCAGCACGGTCATCAGCAGCGTCGCATAGTGATAGCCGGCCGCATAGTTCGAATTGGAGAGGTCGGCGTTCGGCATGTACTGCTTCATGAAGGCAAAGTATTCCTTCACGCCGGGATCGCCTGCCCATTGCGGGTCCATCGTGTCCTTCTGGTTGCTCGACGAGATCAGGCCGACGGCATTGTCCAGCCCCGCCGGCTCCAGGAACGAGATCGAGGACGCCGAGGTCGGCACGAAGAAAAGATCCGGCTTCCAGCCGAGTTCGGCGACGCCCTTCACCATCTGCGAGGTGAACTTTCCGAGCACCACGCCGAACATGACGTTGGCGCCCGACGCCTTCAGGTTCGAAAGCTGCGAGCTGATCGTCGGCGCAGACGTCTCGTAGCTCGCTTCCGCGACGATCATGCTCGCCGCCTTGGCGCCGAGCGCGCGCTTGAAGCCTGCGACATAGTCGCGGCCAAAATCGTCGTTCTGCGACAGGATCGCGATTTTTGCGTCGGGCTTGGTCTGCAGAATGTACTTTGCGTAGACCACGCCTTCGGATTCGTAGGCGGCCATGCCGGGCATGGTCCACGGAAACTTTTGCGGCTCCGCCCATTTGGTCGCGCCCGACAGCACGAAGAGCTGCGGCACCTTCTTGGTGTTGAGATAGCGCTGCACGGCGCTGTTGGTGGCGGTGCCGAGCGAGCCGAACATCATCAGCACCTCGTCCTGCTCGACGAGTTTTCGCGTCTGCTCGACCGTCTTCGGCGGCGAGTAGCCGTCGTCGAGCGTGATGAACTTGACCTTGCGGCCATTGATGCCGCCCTCGGCGTTGACCTTCTCGAAGAAGGCTTCCTGCGTCCGTCCGATCGTGCCGAAGCCGGAGGCCGGGCCGCTATAGGGCAGGGTCTGGCCGATGCGGATCTCGTCACCATTGTCCGCGCGAATTTCGGTCGCGGCGAGCGCAACACACGCAACGCCTATCAAGGCTAAAGCCCTCATCATGCGATCCTCCAATATTGTTGTCGTTTTGTTTTTTGACGGTCAGGCGCTGACGCGCAAAAAGTTCTCGCGCGCCTGGTCGAACTCCGACTTCATGCGGGCAACCAGCTCGGCAACCGGCGGCGCGTCCTTGATCTGGCCGATGCCCTGGCCGGATCCCCAGATGTCGCGCCACGCCTTGGACTTCATGTTGCCGCCGGAGCCAAAGTTCATCCTGGTCTTGTCGGCGACCGGCAGATTGTCGGGGTCGAGGCCGGCGGCGGCGATCGAAGGTCCGAGATAATTGCCGTGCACGCCGGTGAAGAGGTTGGTGTAGACGATGTCGTGCGCGGCATGCTGCGTCAGCGCGCTCTTGTAGGCTTGGTCCGCATTGGCTTCCGCGGTCGCGATGAAGCGCGTGCCGATATAGGCGAGGTCGGCGCCGAGCGTGAGCGCAGACGCAATGCTGAAGCCGTCGCTGATCGCGCCCGAGACCAGGATCGTGCCCTTGAACCATTGCTTGACCTCGCGCACCAGCGCGAAGGGCGACAGCGTGCCGGCGTGCCCGCCGGCGCCGGCGCAAACCAGGATCAACCCGTCGACGCCCTGCTCGGCGGCTTTCCGCGCATGCTTGACGTTGATGACGTCGTGAAACACCAGCCCGCCATAGGAATGTGCGGCCTCGACGATCTCCGCCGGCGGCCGCAGCGAGGTGATGATGATGGGCGCCTTGTGCTTCACGCAGGTTTCCATGTCCTTCATCAAGCGGTCGTTGGAGGCATGGCAGATCTGGTTGACGGCGTAGGGCGCGACCTTCTTGCCGGGATTGAGCGATTTGAACTCGCCGAGCTCGTCGTTGATGCGCGTCAGCCATTCGTCGAGCTTTTCGACCGGGCGGGCGTTCAGCGCCGGGAACGAGCCGACCACGCCGGCCTTGCACTGGGCGATCACCAGCTCCGGTCCGGAGACGATGAAGAGCGGCGAGCCGACGACCGGCAGTTCGAGATTGTCTTTGAGCAGAGCGGGCAGGGCCATTGTGTCCTCCTGGAAACGGCACCCGGCATCGTGCCGGCGGCTTTGCGTTTCCTCTTGTGGGCGGGCAGGCGCGCCGGACTGGCGGTCGGGTTCCCTGCTCCTTATCGGATTTGGCGCCACTATAGGGTTGGACGGTGGCCCGCGATCGTTCAATATTGAACGGGTCGACCTTCAAATATGAACGGGGCTTCGATGTCGCTGGACTGGGATCTCTGCAAGGCCTTCGTGGCGGTGGCCGACACCGGCAGCTTCACGGCTGCGGCGCGCCGTCTGCACGCCAGCCACCCGACGCTGAGCCGCAAGATCGCGGCACTGGAGGCGCAGCTCGGCACCAAATTGCTGGTGCGCGCCGCCGATGGCCTCACCATGACCTCCGACGGACGCAAGTTTCGCGAGCATGCCGAGGCGATGGCGGCGGCTGCATTGCGTGCGGAGACCGCGGTTGCGGCCAGCGGGCGGCGGGCCCGCGGTACCGTAAAACTGTCGATCGGTGCGACGCTCGCCTCGCATTGGCTGATGCCGCGCCTTCCCGCATTTCTGCGCGCACATGACCACATTCAGCTTGAAATCATCACGCATCCGTTCCCGGCGAGCGTCTGGCGGCGGGAGGCCGACGTGGTGCTGCGGCCCGTCGACAGCGGCGAGGAAAATCTGGTCGGCCGCAAGATCGGCCGCCTTGGGACAGGTTTCTATGCCTCGCGCGACTATGCGGCTGGTCGGCATCTGCCGGAACGCCCCGGCGAGTGGAAGGGGCACAGTGTCATCGGCTTTGCCGATCAGGCCTCGAACGCGCAGCTCGCGCGCTGGAGCGATTCCGTCACCGGCCAGGGCAGGGTGGTGATGCGCTGCTCGTCGCAGGGCGACATGCTGGCTGCCGCGCGCGCCGGCATCGGCATCTCCGCGCTGTCCTGCTTCGTTGCGGAAAGCTATTCCGACCTCGTCCGCGTCGCGCCACAAAAGCTCGTCAGTATCGCCGATCTCTGGCTGCTCGCCCATCCCGACCTGGTGGAACTCCCCGCCGTCCGTGCCGTGATCGACTTCGTCGCCGCAAGCGCGCGCGCCGATCGGGCGCGATTGCGCGGTTAGGGTCTCGTGCCCCCACCTCGATCACATTCACGCACGTTCTTGCCGCGTTATGGCGATTTGCTGCAGATTTTGGCCCCATATTGCAGCCATTTGCTCGAGCCCCGCACCTTGCGCAATGATGACCTTTTAGCACTGATTTGCCCGACGGGTCAAGCATATTTTCTGAAAAAACGTATTTCGGGAGAAGCCGGAAGTCCTACTGTGCATGGGGTTGTTTTCGACCTTGTTTTTCAGCCCTTCCCGCCAATGACCCCTTCGCGCTTCTTCACGGCGCGGTAGTAGCTCCACCACAGATGCGCGGCCGCGCCGCGGAACGGGCGCCAGGGTTCGGCGAGCGGGGCCATCTGCTTTTCGGTCGGGCGCGCTTTCAGCCCGAGCCCGATGCGGATGCCCTCCTGCACGGCGAGGTCGCCGGCGGGCCAGGCGTCGCCATGGCCGAGACAGAAGAGGAGATAGACGTCCGCGGTCCACGGCCCGATGCCGGGCAGCGCGATCAGCGTGTGATGCGCGGCGTCGGCGTCTTCCTCGGCGAGCACGTCGAGGTTCAGCCGCTCGGCGGCAAGCTCGCGCGCGAGGTTCTTCAGCGTCTTGATTTTTGCAGCCGACAAGCCGAGCCGGCCGAGCCGGTCGGTGCGGGCGCGGCGGACCGCGTCATGGTCGAACGGATCGAACGCGGCCGACAGCCGTCCCCAGATCGCAGCCGCGCTCGCGGTCGAGAGCTGCTGCCCGCAGACGATGTGCGCAAGCCCCACAAAACCCGGCTCGCGCCGCCGCAGCGCCGGCATGCCCGCGACCTCGAGCACCGGTTTCAGGCGCGTATCGCGCTTCACCAGCGTGTGGACGGCCTCTTCGAGATCGGACTGGGTTTCGAGGTGGATGGTCATGGGCAAACTCGTCATGCGCGGGCTTGACCCGCGCATCCTTCTCCTATCGTAACAGAGTCAGGGAAGGTACGACGAGAAACCATGCCACCCGTTTTCCGATTTGCCCCGAGCCCGAACGGCTACCTGCATCTCGGGCACGCCTATTCGGCGCTGCGCAATGCCGATCGCGCGCGAGAGACCGGCGGGCGGTTGCTGCTGCGCATCGAGGACATCGATGCGACACGCTGCCGGCCCGAATTCGAGACCGCAATCTTCGAGGATCTCGCCTGGCTCGGCATCGCCTGGGAGAGACCAGTGCGGCGGCAGTCGGAACATCTTGCCGATTATCGCGCCGCATTGGAAAAGCTCACAGCATTTGGACTCGTCTACCCCTCTTTCGAGAGCCGTGCCGAGATCGCAAAGCTCGTCGCGGCACGTGAGGCGGGCGGAGCCTGGCTGCGCGATCCCGACGGCGCACCGCTCTATCCGGGTACAGCCAAGCAGCTTCCGCCCGCCGAGCGCGAGCGGTTGATCGCGTCGGGCGTGCCTTACGCTCTGCGGCTCGACATGGCAGCGGCCTGCCGCGAACTCCCCGCGCTCGATTGGACGGAAACGGGCGAGGGGCCTCACGGCGAGCGCGGTCAGGTCGCAGCGCGACCCGAGGCGTGGGGCGACGTGATCCTCGCGCGCAAGGAGACGCCGACCAGCTATCACCTCTCCGTCGTCGTGGATGACGCCCTGCAGGGCGTGAGCGAGGTGGTGCGCGGGCAGGACCTGTTTCAAGCCACCTCGGTGCATCGCCTGCTGCAGGAGCTGCTCGGCCTGCCGGCGCCGGCCTACCGGCACCATCCCCTGATTCGCGACGCGGCGGGGCACAAGCTCTCGAAGTCGACCCGCGCGACCGGCCTGCGCGAGCTGCGCGCTGCTGGCAGGAGCCCATCCGACATCTGTCGGCTGCTGGGATTACGTTAGTTTTCTCTGGGGTTTAGCCAAACGCCTCCGTGACTCGCCTGCCTCCGCCGTGCCATGCTCGCGCAAGCCGGGGTTCAAGGGGAAACATGGCGGCGAAAACGCGCTCCGCGCGCAGCACGCGATCGTCCAGGCGGCGACTGCCCAAAAAGCATGGGAAGACGCGGGCGGCGACGCGCGCAAAAAAGCCTGCCGGTAAGTCACCTGTCGTGGCGGCAAAGGCGCGCAAGCGCAGCGCCAAGGTCAAGACCAAGGCCAATTCGCCGGACGTGGTTCAGTTGGCGCTGGCCGCCTTCGCCCATGAGGTCCGCACCCCCCTGACCGGAATATTGGCGATCAGCGACCTGCTCGCGACGTCCGACCTCGGCGAGCGCGAGCGCCGCTGGGCCGACACCATCAAGGCCGGGGCCGAGCATCTGGCGAGCCTTGCGACCCTGTTCGTCGATGCCGCCAAAACCGCGAACGGCGTGAGCGGCCTCGGGCAGGACATGTTCGACCTGCGCGCGCTGGCGCGTGCGACCGGCGACTCGCTGGCCGGGCGTGCCGCCGCAAAAGGCCTGCAGGCCGAGATCGACATCTCGGACAAGCTTCCGGCGCTCGTGGTCGGCGACCCCGTCCGCTTGCGTGCGGCGCTGGAAAACCTGATCGACAACGCAGTGAAGTTCACCGAACGGGGCGTCGTGGCGTTCACGGCCGTGCCGTTGCGCGCAGCCAAGGGCAAGGTCGGCGCGGCGTTCTCGGTGTCCGACAGCGGCATCGGCCTCACCATGGCCGAGATCAAGCGGCTGTTTCGTCCGTTCTCCCAAGCCAACGTCACCATCGCCTCGCGCTTCGGCGGCGCCGGGCTCGGGCTTTCATCGGTCAAGCAACTGGCGCGCGCGATGGGCGGCGACATCGCGGTCGCGCCGCGGCGCGGCGGCGGCGCCACTTTCACGCTGACGGTGTCATTGACGCCGGCCAAGGCGACGCGTTCGCCGAGAGCGGCCGGGCGCGACGGTCATGCCGCGAACGGGATGGCGGGCCTGCGCGTGCTCAGCGTCGAGGACAATCCGTTCGGCCGCGTCGTGCTCAACACGATCCTGACCGAGCTCGGCCATCATGCCGAGTTCATCGGCCGCGGCGAGGATGCCGAGAACCGCCTGAGACAGGGCGCCTTCGATGCCGTGCTGATGGACATGATCCTGCCGGGCATCGACGGCGTCGAGGCGATCAGGCGCATCCGCGACATGCGCGCCCCGCTCGGCGAGATCCCGGTGATCGGCATTTCCGGCCGCGGCGAGGACGAGGCGGCCGCGCGGGCCGCCGGCGCCGACGCCTTCCTGGTCAAGCCTGTGTCTCCGCGTGCGCTAGCGACTGCGCTGCTTGAAGCGAGACGCCGTGCGGAAGCCGCGACTTGATGATCGCGGCGTTGAGCTCGCCGCCGAACACGAAGATCGCGGCGATGAAGTACAGAAACACCAGCGCGATGATCACCGAGGCCAGTCCCGCATACATCGTCACGTAGTTGTTGGCGAAGCGCGCCAGATATTGCCCGAACACCACACCCGAGATCAGCGATGCCACCATGGTGAAGACGATCCCGGGCAGGATCTGAACGAAGCCGCGTCGCCCCGCCGGCAGCCAGGCGTGCAGGATGATCAGCGCCACGACCAGCGCGCCGATGGTGATGCCGTAGCGCAGCCAGGTCAGGATGCTCTCGTTGGATTCGACGAACAGCGGGATGTGACGCCGCGCGGTCTCGATGACGAGCGGGCCGAGCACGATCAGGAACGCCATGGCGAGCGCGGTGAAGGCCGCGACCAGCGTGTAGCCGATCGATTCCAGCCGCAGCCAGTACCAGCGCCGCATCTCGACGACCGCATAGGCGCGGTTGAGCGCGACCCGCAGCGCTTCGACACCATTCGACGCGAAGTAGACTGCGAGCACCGCGCCGACCGTGAGCAGGCCTGTGCGGGTCGTGGTCAGCACGTCGTGGATTTCGCCCGAGATGCTATCGGCGACCTGCTTGGGCCAGACCTCGAGCATCAGCCCGGCGGCCTGGTCGGCGAGCTCCTTGGAGCCGAAGAAGCCGGCGAGCGCGGTCAGCACGATCAGGAACGGGAACAGCGCCATCAGCGTCGACAGCGCGATATGGCTTGCGATCGCCCAGCCGTCATCGGCCAGGAAGGTGTAGAACGCATCCATGATGACGTCGTAGATGGTGCGGATTGCCTTCACGTCATTCCTCAGCGTCGGCGGAGAGCGGAATCGACCGTTCCCGAATTTCCCCGCTACCATCTGATATTATTGGACTAAAAGCCAGATCGCGAACACGATGCCGTTCATCTCGATCGTCATTCCGGGGCGATGCGACGGGCCGCGGGAAGCGCGACCCCGAGCGTCGAGCCCGGAATCCATTTTTGCCACGCGTGATGCGGCGGGATGGATTCCGGGCTCGCGCCACAGGGCCGCTTCGCGGCGCCTGTGACGCGCCCCGGAATGACCGAGTTTGGGGAGATGGCGGACCGGTGCACACGGTGTTATCTAGCGCCAATGGCATCGCTTTTGAGTACTTTCATCCTGCCGGTGGCAGCCGGCGCCGTGGCGCTGGTGCTGCTGTTCGGTCTCGTCAACATGATGCGGGGCGGCTCGCCCAACCTCTCGCAGAAACTGATGCGGTGGCGCGTGCTGCTGCAATTCGTGGCGATCATCATTGCCATGCTCGCGGTCTGGGCGATGGGGCGCTGATCATGGTCGTGCTCAACCGTATCTATACCCGCACCGGTGACGACGGCACGACGGCGCTCGGTTCGGGCGAACGCCGGGCGAAGTACGATCTGCGGATTGAGGCCTACGGCACCGTGGACGAGACCAATGCCGCCGTTGGCGTCGTTCGTCTGTACACAAAGGACGCGCCCGAGCTCGATGCGATGCTGGGTCGGATCCAGAACGATCTGTTCGATCTCGGCGCCGACCTCGCCGTGCCCGAGCGTGAGGGCAAAGCCGAGCGGTTGCGCGTGGTGGCGAGCCAGGTGGAGCGGCTCGAGCACGAGATCGACGCGCTCAACGAAAAGCTCGCTCCCTTGACCTCGTTCGTGCTGCCCGGCGGAACTCCGGCCGCAGCCCATCTCCACGTCGCGCGTACCATTTGCCGTAGGGCGGAACGGGTGATGGTGGAACTCGCTGCCAAGCCCGACGAGCCGGTCGGCGCGGCTGGCATTCAATATATGAACCGCCTGTCGGATTTCCTGTTTGTGGCGAGCCGCGCCGCCAATCATAATGGCGCCGGCGATGTGCTGTGGGTGCCGGGCCAGAACCGCTGACCCATCCCTGGAAGGGGCAAAAAATTGCCCTTTTCGCGCGTTGACCGGGCTGGGCCGGGCCTTTAGGTTCCGCGCCAGTTGATAACCCCCCTCCCAATATAAGTGAAAGAGGATCGATGAAGGTCTTGGTGCCGGTAAAGCGGGTGGTCGATTACAACGTCAAGGTTCGCGTCAAGGGCGATGGATCGGGCGTTGAACTGGCCAACGTCAAAATGTCGATGAACCCATTCGACGAAATCGCGGTCGAGGAAGCGCTGCGCCTGAAGGAAGCCGGCAAGGCCACCGAGGTTGTCGTCGTCTCCATCGGTCCGGCGCAGGCGTCGGAAACGATCCGCACCGGTCTCGCCATGGGCGCCGATCGCGGCATCCTGGTGAAGGCCGACGGCAACGTCGAACCGCTCGCGGTCGCCAAGATCCTGAAGAAGGTTGCCGACGAAGAGCAGCCGGGCCTGATCATCCTGGGCAAGCAGGCGATCGATGACGACAGCAACCAGACTGGCCAGATGCTGGCCGCGCTGCTCGGCTGGTCGCAGGCGACCTTCGCCTCCAAGCTCGAGGTCGAAGGGTCCGACTTCAAGGTCACCCGCGAAGTCGACGGCGGTCTGCAGACCGTCAAGCTCAAGGGACCGGCGATCGTCACGACCGATCTGCGTCTCAACGAGCCGCGCTACGCCTCACTGCCGAACATCATGAAGGCGAAGAAGAAGCCGATCGCAGACAAGAGCGTCGCCGACTACGGCGTCGACGTCAGCGCACGCCTCGAAGTTCTCAAGACATCGGAACCACCGGGCCGCAAGGCGGGTGTCAAGGTCAAGGACGTCGCCGAGCTGGTGTCGAAGCTCAAGAACGAAGCCGGGGTGATCTGATGACGACGCTGCTCATTGCTGAACACGACAACGCGTCGTTGAAGGACGCCACCAACAAGGCGCTGACCGCAGCGGCTGCGTTGGGCGCCGACGTCCATGTGCTGGTCGCCGGCCAGAACGCCAAGGCGGCTGCGGACGCGGCCTCCAAGCTCGATGGCGTCAAGAAGGTTTTGCTGGCCGAAGGCGATGCTTACGCCCACGACCTCGCCGAGCCGCTCGCCGCGCTGATCGTCTCGCTGGCGGCTTCTTACGACGCCTTCGTGGCGCCCGCGACCTCGCGCTTCAAGAACGTG
Source organism: Bradyrhizobium guangdongense (assembly GCF_006483445.1). Classification (GTDB taxonomy): domain Bacteria; phylum Pseudomonadota; class Alphaproteobacteria; order Rhizobiales; family Xanthobacteraceae; genus Bradyrhizobium; species Bradyrhizobium guangdongense_A. The sequence continues at coordinate 11,087 of NZ_PPPT01000100.1, forward strand.
ATGCCGCGCGTCGCCGCACTGCTCGACGTCATGCAGGTCTCGGAGATCATCAAGGTGGTCGCGCCCGACACCTATGAGCGTCCGATCTATGCCGGCAACGCCATCCAGACGGTGAAGTCGAAGGACGCCAAGAAGGTCATCACGGTCCGCACCTCGACCTTCGCTGCTGCTGGCGCTGGCGGCAGCGCGCCGGTCGAGAACGCGTCGGCTGCCGCCGATCCGGGGCTGTCGAGCTTCGTCGGCGAGGAAGTCGCCAAGAGCGACCGTCCCGAGCTGACCTCGGCAAAGATCATCGTCTCCGGCGGTCGTGCCATGCAGAGCCGCGAGAACTTTGCAAAATATATCGAGCCGCTGGCGGACAAGCTGGGTGCCGGTGTCGGCGCCTCGCGCGCGGCGGTGGACGCCGGCTATGCGCCCAACGACTGGCAGGTCGGCCAGACCGGCAAGGTCGTGGCCCCCGAGCTCTATGTCGCGGTCGGCATTTCCGGCGCGATCCAGCATCTGGCCGGCATGAAGGACTCCAAGGTGATCGTCGCGATCAACAAGGACGAGGACGCGCCGATCTTCCAGGTCGCCGATTACGGCCTGGTCGCGGACCTCTACCAGGCGGTTCCGGAGCTGACGACCGAACTCGGCAAGCTCGGTAAGTAACCACGTAAAAACACCGGCCGGATGTGTAAACTCCGGCCGGTGTTTCAATTTCGGAGCGTTTTCTTTGGCGCGGGGCACGCGGAAAGACGCTTCCAATCTAGGTTTCGGGCCAAGGTTCTGATTAAATCAGCTTTCTGATCAAATCAGACCCCCGGGCTCAATTCTTGGGCTCGAGGGGATAGGCAGGCGCGATGTGCGCGCCGTTCCGGTGGATGACAAGATGGCGGTAGTGATCAAGAAGGTCGGCGTGATCGGCGCGGGGCAGATGGGCAACGGCATCGCCCATGTCGCGGCGCTGGCCGGTTTCGACGTGGTGCTCAACGACATCTCGGCCGACCGCCTCAAGTCCGGCATGGCCACCATCAACGGCAATCTGACCCGTCAGGTCTCCAAGAAGGCTGTCAGCGAGGACGACAGGGCCAAGGCGGTCGCGCGCATCACGCTCGCCGAAAAGCTGGACGACCTCGCCGACTGCGATCTCGTGATCGAGACCGCGGTCGAAAAGGAAGAGGTCAAGCGCAAGATCTTTCACGACCTCTGCGCGGTGCTGAAGCCCGAGGCGATCGTCGCCTCGGACACCTCCTCGATCTCGATCACGCGGCTGGCCGCGGCCACCGACCGGCCCGAGCGCTTCATCGGCATTCACTTCATGAATCCGGTGCCGCTGATGGAGCTGGTCGAGCTGATCCGCGGCATCGCCACCGACGACTCCACGTTCGAGGCGTCCAAGGAGTTCGTCGGCAAGCTCGGCAAGCAGGTCGCGGTGTCAGAGGATTTCCCGGCCTTCATCGTCAACCGCATCCTGCTGCCGATGATCAACGAAGCCATCTACACGCTGTATGAAGGCGTCGGTAACGTCGAGGCGATTGATGCGGCGATGAAGCTCGGCGCGCACCATCCGATGGGCCCGCTGGAGCTTGCCGATTTCATCGGCTTGGACACCTGTCTCTCCATCATGCAGGTCCTGCATGAGGGCCTCGCCGACTCAAAATACCGGCCCTGTCCGCTGCTGGTGAAATACGTCGAGGCCGGCTGGCTCGGCCGCAAGACGCAGCGCGGCTTCTACGATTATCGCGGCGCCAAGCCGGTCCCGACACGCTGATCTCCACCTCTCGTTAACTCTTCACCCCCTAGGGTAGCCGCGTAAGAGGGTTCGCGTATGGACATGATGGCCATGGTCAGCAGCATGCTGGCCGCTCAGCAAGGCGCGCTGCAGTCGAATATTGCAGCCACGCTCACCAAGCAGAATGCGGACATGGAGAAATCCACGGTCCTGACGCTGCTCGGCGCCGGCCAGCCCTCGCTCGCCAATGTCGGCCCCGGGGTCGGCGGCAACCTCAACATCTCGGCCTGATTAGAACGACGCGGCAACCGGCTTCACCGCCGCCCGGATCAGCTTCAGGGCGTCCTCGCTCGCCCATTCGGCGGGACCGGCGATCGTTGCGATCTCGCAGCCCTGGGGGTCGACGAGCACCGAGGTCGGCATGCCCAGCGCCCGGCCTATCCCCTTAAGATCCTGGAAAACCTTGGCTTTCTGATCGTTGAAATAGCCAAGCCGGGTCAAATTGGCCTCTTTCAGGAAGTTCTTGGGCTTTTCGGGATCGCGGGTGTCGATATTGATCGCCACCACCTCGAAATTCGGCCCCGCCATCTTGGTCTGGAGCTCCTCCAGCGCCGGCATTTCCTTGCGGCAGGGCACGCACCAGGTGGCCCAGAGGTTCACCAGCAACGTTTTGCCGCGGAAGTCGGACAGCTTTTTCGGCTTGCCGTCGGCGTCCTCGAAGGCGAGGTCCGGCAGGCGCAGGGGGGCGGTGGCGGCCGTCAGGGCCGCGACCTCGCCATGGATCAGCGGTGCGATCCGTTTTGCGGTGTCGACCGCGGCCCTGCAGGCCGGATCGCCGGACGGTCCCCGGCCGAGGCCGAGCCCGTACAGCGCGGCAAAGCCGACGGCGCCGCCGATCACCACCGTGGCGATCACGAGGGGGATCCGGCGCGTGGCCGAGGGCGCGGGCGTCTGGTCGTGCATATCGTTTGTCATCCGGTCGCAGATATGGCTATCAGGGGCCTCTTAATACGGCTGGTAGCGGTCAGCAAACATGCGCAGCGACAAACAGGGCCGCAGCCAGCGATCAGCAGGGCGTGAGCAGGACATCATGAGCAACAAGATGTGGGGCGGCCGGTTCTCGGAACGTCCCGACGAGATCATGGAGGAGATCAACGTCTCCATCGACGTCGATCGTCACATGTACGCCCAGGACATTGCCGCGTCCAAAGCCCATGCCGCGATGCTTGCTGCCCAAGGCATCATCACGGCCTCTGATGCGAAAAATATCGGCAAGGGTCTAGACACGATTTTGTCAGAGATCGGCAAGGGCGACTTTGCCTTCAAGCGTTCGCTCGAAGACATCCATATGAACGTCGAGAGCCGGTTGTCGGAACTGATCGGCACCGCCGCCGGGCGCCTGCACACCGCGCGCTCGCGCAACGACCAGGTCGCGACCGATTTCCGCCTCTATGTCCGCGATGTGCTCGACGAGACCGATGCCGCGCTGGCAGCCTTCCAGCAGGCGCTGGTCGATCGCGCGCTCGAACATGCCGGTACCGTGATGCCCGGCTTCACGCATCTGCAGACCGCGCAGCCCGTGACCTTCGGCCATCATCTGCTCGCCTATGTCGAGATGGCCGCGCGCGATCGCGGCCGCTTCCAGGATGCGCGCAAGCGGCTGAACGAATCTCCGCTCGGTGCCGCGGCGCTCGCCGGCACCTCGTTTCCGATCGACCGTCACGCCACCGCAAAGGCGCTCGGTTTCGACCGTCCGATGGCGAACTCGCTCGACGCGGTCTCCGATCGCGACTTCGTGCTGGAGACGCTGTCGGCGGCATCGATCTGCGCCGTGCACATGTCGCGTTTTGCCGAGGAGATCGTGATCTGGACCTCGCCGCTGGTCGGCATGATCAGCCTCAGCGACAAGTTCACCACCGGCTCCTCGATCATGCCGCAGAAGCGCAACCCGGATGCTGCCGAGCTCGTGCGCGCAAAAACCGGTCGCGTCATCGGCGCGCTCAACGGGCTTCTGATCGTGATGAAGGGGCTGCCGCTCGCCTATCAAAAGGACATGCAGGAGGACAAGCAGGGCGCCATGGAGGGCTTTGCCGCGCTGTCGCTGGCGATCCGCGCCATGACCGGCATGGTCCGCGACCTCGTGCCTGATGCGGCCAAGATGAAGGTCGCGGCCGGCGAAGGTTATGCCACCGCGACCGATCTCGCGGACTGGCTGGTGCGGACGCTGAAAATGCCGTTCCGCGACGCTCACCACGTCACCGGCCGCATCGTCGCCAAGGCGTCGAAGGATGGTGTGGCCCTGCACGAGCTGCCGCTCGCCGCTATGCAGGAGATCGAGCCAAAAATCACCAAAGAGGTGATGGGCGTGCTCTCGGTCGAATCGTCGGTGAAGAGCCGGACGAGCTTTGGCGGCACCGCGCCAAAGAACGTCGCGGCGCAGGCCAAGGCTTGGGCCAAGCGGCTGGAAAAAGAGCGAAAATTGGGCTGAAGGTCAAAATTTCGCTTGCTGTCCGTGGCCTTCCGGCACTCGCCAGAGCGGACCAACCTCTGTATGGTGCGGCCGCGTAGTGGGGATCTCGTCGTGACGTCAAAGTTTCGCCCGGCCGGCTCGGGGTGGGCCATCATTGTCCTTAGCCTGACGGCGCTGGCGCTCGCCGGCTGCGGCCGCAAGGGGCCGCTCGACCTGCCGCCGAATGCGTCCAATGCATCGACGGCCGTGCCCGCCGCCCCAACCGACACCGAGATGGAGACCCAGCGCACGCCGAGCGTCTTCAATCCGACCTACGGTTCCGAGGCTAACCCCGCCGCTACCCGCGGCAAGAAAAAACCGTTTATCCTCGATCCGCTCCTGGACGAAAAACCCGCGCGTTAACGCGGGACAACCGAGCCAACGCCATGAACCATTTCGACTACCGCAACGGCGTGCTGCACGCCGAGGCGGTGAATCTTTCTGAGCTGGCCGCGTCAGTCGGCACGCCCTTCTATTGCTATTCGACCGCGACGCTGGAGCGGCACTACCGCGTCTTCGCCGATGCCTTCGGCAGCGAGAAGGTCGTGGTCTGCTACGCCATGAAGGCGAATTCCAACCAGTCGGTGCTGCGTACGCTGGCAAAGCTCGGTGCCGGCGCCGACGTGGTGTCGGGCGGCGAATTGAAGCGCGCGCTCGCGGCCGGCATTCCCGCCAACAAGATCCTGTTCTCGGGCGTCGGCAAGACCGAGGCAGAGCTGCGTGCTGCACTGGCCTCCGACATCCTCTGCATCAACGTCGAATCCGAGCCCGAACTCGAGCTGCTGTCGCGTCTCGCAGCCGAGACCAGCAAGACCGCGCGCATCTCCGTGCGCGTCAATCCGGACGTCGATGCCGGCACGCATGCAAAGATCTCGACCGGCAAGTCCGAGAACAAGTTCGGCATCCCGCTTGCGCACGCCCGCGAGGTCTATGCCCGCGCGGCGAAGCTGCCGGGCATCCAGGTCACCGGCACCGACGTGCATATCGGCAGCCAGATCACCGATCTCTCCAAGATGGAGATTGCGTTCCGGATCCTGTCCGAATTCGTGCAGACGCTGCGTTCCGACGGTCACAACATCAGCCATGTCGATTTCGGCGGCGGCCTCGGCATTCCCTATTACATGGACCGCGAGGCCCCGCCGGCGCCGGACGCCTACGCCGCCATGGTCAAGCGCGTCACGCACAATCTCGGCTGCACGCTGATGTTCGAGCCGGGCCGCATGATCGTCGGCAATGCCGGCATCCTGGTCGCGCGCGTGATCTATGTGAAGCACGGCGACGGCAAGAATTTCGTCATCATCGATGCCGCCATGAACGATCTGATCCGCCCGACGCTCTACGAGGCGCATCACGACATTTTGCCGGTGACGCAGGCCCCGAAGGGCGCGCCAACCATCGTGGCGGATGTCGTCGGCCCGGTCTGCGAGACCGGCGACTATCTCGCGCTCGACCGCACGCTGCCGACGCCGAAGGCCGGCGACCTCATCGCCATCATGACCGCAGGTGCCTATGGCGCGGTGCAGGCCGGTACCTACAACACGAGGCCGCTGGTTCCGGAGGTGCTGGTGAAGGGCGACCAGTACGCCGTGGTCCGCCCGCGCATCGAGGTCGAGCAGCTGATTGCGATGGATAAGCCGGCGCCGTGGTTGTGAGGGGTTAGGGGCAGCACGGACGCGCCTCCTATTCGCTGTCGTCCTGGCGAAAGCCAGGACCCATTACCCCAGGGAGTAGTTGTCCTGCGAAGCTGATAACCACGAGTCTTCGCCAAACTTCTCCCTGTGGTAATGGGTCCTGGATCAGCTCTCGCTCCGCTCGCTTGTCCAGGATGACGTGGGGAGGGAGCAACGCCCGAGAACTACTTCCCCGCCAATCCGCTCTTTGCCCCGCCCACAACGACCCCCGCCTTCTTCTCGATCGGCTTGATTGCAGCCGTGAAATCCGACTCCGCGCCTTCGTCGGCGATCACGGTCTCCCAGAGCCGCCCGACGGCGTCGGCAACTTCCATCGAGAGCCCGAGCTGCTTCATCTCCGCGAGCGCCAGGCGCACGTCCTTCACCATCAGGCCCGTGGCGAAGCCGAAGTCGAAGGTGCGCGGCAGCACCGAGCGTGGAAACTTGTCGCGGCTTGCGGTGTTCATGCCGGAGCCCGCGTTGATGACGTCGATCATCACGGCGGGGTCGAGACCGGCCTTCACGCCCATCACCACCGCTTCCGAGGTCGCGACGATCGCGGTGGCCGACAAAAAGTTGTTGGCGAGCTTCATGGTCTGCGCCGAGCCCGGCTTCTCGCCGATGAAGAACACCTTTCCGATCACGTCGAGCGCGGCCTTGATTGTCTCGAAGTCCGCTTTCGGTCCTGACACCATCACGGCGAGCGTGCCCTTCTCGGCACCGGCCACGCCGCCGGAGACGGGACTGTCGATCTGCACGATGTTGCGCTTGGCCAGCAGGCCGTGAATCTCAACGGCCTTTTGCGAGCCGACGGTCGAGAGATCGACGAAGCGTTTCACCCGCTCGCCTTCGATGACACCGTTGTTGCCGGTTGCGACCGCAAGCGAGGCCTGCAGCGAGGGCAGGCTCGCCATCACGGTTTCGACCTGGTCGGCGACGTCCTTCGGCGACGTCGCAGCCTTCGCGCCACGCGCGACCAGCTTGTCGACGACCTCTTTCCGCGTATCGAACACGACGAGCTGATGCCCCGCCTCGATCAGCCGCCGCGCCATCGGGAAACCCATGTTTCCGAGGCCGATGAATCCGATGTCCATGGTGTTTCCTTTTCTTTTTTCTTTGCGAACGGCGCCACACGCTCCTCAGTCGTCCTGGCTTTCGCCAGGACGACGGTGGAGGAAGCTCACGCCTTGCCGTCGATCTCCGCAAACACCTCGCGCGCGATGCGGAAACTGTCGACGGCGGCGGGCATGCCGCCGTAGATCGCGACCTGCATCAAGATCTCGCGGATCTCGTCGCGCGTCACGCCGTTGGTCAGCGCGCCCTTCAGATGCGCGCGGAATTCGTGCTGGCGGTTGAGGATCGCAATCATGGCGATGTTGAGCATGCTGCGGGTCTTGCGCGGCAGTTCTTCGCGGCCCCACACCGTGCCCCAGCAATATTCGTTGAGCATCTCCTGGAACGGACGGTTGAAGTCGTCGACGTTCTTCAGGGCGTTGTTGACGTAGGCCTCGCCAAGCACCGCCTTGCGGACCTCCAGCCCCTTGTCGTGCATCTTCTTGTCCATGACGTTTCCTTTTGCTCCCTTCGGGATTGTGCGCGGAAACTACGGGGTTGAAGACGGCCAGTCACGTCCTCGTGTTATGCACCGAAGGTGTGCGGGGTCCCGTACAGGAACGGATGCCTCAGGGCTGCCGTTGTGCTAGGTTGTTCTTTCGGGCAACCTGGAGAGCTGATTGAACGGCGTGACCCCTGAGCCGTCGGACCCCACCCGCAACAGTGACGCGCTGTCGCGGCTGAAGCTGACGCAGGCCCTCAAGCGGGCGACATACGCAATTGCCTGGGAGCGCGCCTGGCCCCATCTGGCGCGCTTTTTGACCGTTGTCGGGCTGTTTCTGGTGGTATCCTGGGCGGGCCTCTGGCTGGCGCTGCCCTTCGTCGCCCGCGCCATCGGGCTCATGGTTTTCGCGGCGCTTGCCGCCGCCTCCCTGTTCCCCCTGATTCGCTTCCGCTGGCCGAGCCGTGAGCAGGGCCTCGGTAGGCTCGACCGTGGTTCCGGCATCAGCCACCGCCCGGCCACGACGCTGACGGACACGCTGACCACGCAGGACCCGGTCGCTCAGGCGCTGTGGCAGGCGCAGCGTGAGCGCACGCTCGCTTCGCTGAAGCGCATCCGTGCCGGATTGCCGCACCCGCGGCTTGCGCTGACCGATCCCTGGGCGTTGCGCGCGCTGGTCATGGTGATGTTGGCCGCGACCTTCTTCGCCGCCGGCGACGAGCGCGCGATGCGCCTCGGGGCCGCCTTCGACTGGAATGGCGTGCTGGCGCCGACCAATATCCGTGTCGATGCCTGGGTGACGCCGCCGCTCTACACGGCGAAACCGCCGGTCATCCTGTCGGCCGCCAACAAGGAGGCCGCAGCGCTTCCAGCCAGCGGCCCGCTCGCGGTTCCCTCGGGCTCGACGCTGATCATCCGCTCCTCCGGCGGCAATCTCGACATCGTGACCTCCGGCAGCATCAAGGAAATCGCTCCCGCTGAGCAGGCGCCCAAGGGCACCAACGAGAAGCATTTTGCGATCACCGGCGACGGCACCGCGCATGTTCGCGCGCCCTCCGGCCAGCCGCAGTGGAAGTTCACGGCGACGCCGGATCGTCCGCCGACGATCGCGCTCGTCAAGGATCCCGAGCGCCAGGCCCGCGGCGCACTGCAACTGTCTTACAAGATCGAGGACGATTACGGCGTGACTGGCGCGGAAGCGCAGTTCGCGGTGCGTGCTCCCGAGCCGATCAAGGGGACCGAGAAGGGCACCGAGGAATCGAAATATGCGCCGCGGCCGCTGTTCCAGCCGCCGCAGTTCACGCTCACGCTGCCCAATGCCCGCACCCGCAACGGCGTCGGCCAGACGGTGAAGGATCTCAGCGAAGATCCCTATGCCGGTGCCGATGTCACGCTCACCCTCACGGCCAAGGACGAGGCCGGCAACGAGGGTAAGAGCGAACCGGCCTATATGCGTCTGCCGGAGCGCCTCTTCACAAAGCCGCTGGCGCGCGCGCTGATCGAGCAACGCCGCATCCTCGCGCTCGATGCCAACAAGAACTCCGAGGTCTTTACCGCGCTCGATGCGCTGATGATCGCGCCTGAACTGTTCACGCCGGAGACCGGGCATTATCTCGGCCTGCACAGCGTGGCGCGCCAGCTCGAGGCCGCCCGCACCGACGACGCGCTGCGCGAGGTCGTCGCCAGCCTGTGGGCGCTCGCCGTCACGATCGAGGACGGCAATATCAGCGACGTCGACAAGGCGCTGCGCGCGGCGCAGGACGCGCTCAAGCAGGCGCTCGATCGCAATGCGAGCGACGAGGAGATCAAGAAGCTGACGCAGGACCTGCGCCAGGCGATGGAAAACTTCATGCGCCAGCTCGCCGAGCAGCAGCGCAACAATCCGCAGCAACTCGCTCGTCCGCTCGATCCCAACACGAAAATCCTGCGGCAGCAGGATCTGCAGAACATGATCGACCGCATGGAGCGCCTGTCGCGTTCCGGCGACAAGGACGCGGCCAAGCAATTGCTCGACCAGCTCCAGCAGATGCTGGAGGGCCTGCAGATGGCGCAGCCGGGACAATCCGGCGATAGCGACATGGAGCAGGCGCTCAACGAGCTCGGCGACATGATCCGCAAGCAGCAGCAATTGCGCGACAAGACCTACAAGCAAGGCCAGGACTCCCGCCGCGACCGCATGCGCGGCAAGCAGCAGGGCCAGGGCGACCAGTCGATGTCCGACCTGCAACAGGACCAGCAGGGCCTGCGCGACCGCTTGAAGAAGCTGCAGGACGAGCTCGCCAAGCGCGGCTTGGCGCAGAAGGGTCAGAAGGGTCAAAAAGGCCAGCAGGGCGAGCAGGGTCAAAAAGGTCAGAAGGGCCAGCAGGGTCAGCAAGGCCAGGGCGGCGATGACGATGGCGACCAGGGTGACGATGACGGTGGTCTCGATACCGCCGACAACGCCATGGGCGACGCCGGCTCCAAGCTCGGCGACGGCAATGCCGACGGTGCCGTGGACTCGCAGGGCAAGGCGCTCGATGCGCTGCGCAAGGGCGCGCAGAAGATGGCCGAGGCGATGCAGCAGGGCGATGGCGACGGCCAGGGCGACGGCCCCGGCCAGCGTGCCGGCCGCCAGCAGAGCGGCGGTGACAAGACGGATCCGCTCGGGCGTCCGCTGCGTGGCCACGAATATGGCGACGACTACACGGTCAAGATCCCCGGCGAGATCGACGTCCAGCGCGTGCGCCGCATCCTCGAAGAACTCCGCCGTCGCTTGGGCGATTCCGCGCGGCCGCAGATCGAGCTCGATTATCTCGAGCGGCTGCTGAAGGATTTCTAGGGCTACGGGCCTGCGAATGCGCCCGCTAACCCTTCCTCGCCGCCAGCGCGTCGGCTACCGCCGTGCGGATATCAGCCACCGAAAACGGCTTCGTGACGACGTCATGCACCAGCGCGTTCAAATTGGACGCGCGCTCGCGTTGGTCGGCAAAACCGGTCATCAGCAAAATGGTGAGATCAGGAAAATCGCGCGCAACCGACAGCGCCAGCGCGATGCCGTCCATGACGGGCATCTGGATGTCGGTGAGCAGGAGATCGAACTTGCCCTCCTCGCGCGTCAAAATCTCCAGCGCCTCGGCGCCGTCCTGCGCGGTCACGGTCAGATGGCCGTCCATCGCGATCGCGCGCGCCACGAGCTGGCGCATCGAATCCTCGTCGTCGGCGATCAGGACTCTTGACATCGGTCTGTTCCCGAGCGGAACTTTGTGGATGAGCAGCTTATGCGTTGCCGCCGGCCAAGTCGCGCCGGTTGAAGAAGCGGATATCGATATTGCGGCCTTCCGGGGGCGGTGACGCGAGGCGCGACTTGAAATAGGCGCGCTCGCCGGGGTGCAGCACGGTCTGTTCCAGCACCGCATTCCAGGCATAGATCTCCGCGCCCTGCGCGTCGCGGACCGAGAAGCGCAGGCGGGGAATGTCGAGCGACTTCCTGGTCTCGCCGACGATCACGCCCTCGATCACCAGCACCTGCTTGCCGTCGACGTTTTCGGCCGTGACCTTGACGTCCTTGAAGGCGAGGCCGCGCAGATTCACGTTGAAGCCGACCATCTTGTAGAAGGCCGCCGTTTGGGGCAGCAGCCGCACCATGTCGGCGCGCCAGAATATCAGCGCCACGATCAGCGCGCCCATGGCAGCGCAGGCGGTCGGCAGACCAACGTAGGATTTACGCGGAGCGGCGGAGACGGGGCGGGCGCGGCCGGCTCGCCGGTGGAACAATCTCTGGAACCAGGACTGGTGGGCGGACTGGCTGGCCTCATCTTCCATCCGGTTCACTTCGGACCAGTCGTCCTCGGTGGATTTTGCTTCTTCCGGCCAGTCGCTGGCGATCGACGGGCTCTCGACCACGGGCGTGTCGGCGGCGCCATCATCCTTGGCGTAGGTATCCCATTGCGCCGCGAGGTCGGACTGGTCGTCGGCCTGGCTCGCCGCCGCCATGGCCGGCGCCTGGGCTGCCTTCACCTCCTCGATGGCGTCCTCGGGCCGCGCCATCCAGGTTTCCTTGCAGCGGGAGCAGCGCACGGTCCGGCCATTGGCCCCCAGGCTCGAGAGCTTGATGGCGTAGGATGTCGTACAATGGGGGCAGACAATGTGCATGGACGAGCCTCGGCGGTGACCCGGGCACGCGGGACAGGCGCGCAAATCCGGGCACGTCGGATGCTACAAGGCGACCGTTAACGAATCGGAAACCATAACGGCCGCACAACCCTGTTGCGTGTGGCGGACCGCCGCGGCGCGCGGCCAGCGCGCCCCCTGTCGAACGGAGCTGAACTTGGTTCGGTTCGAAAATGTCGGATTGCGTTACGGTCTGGGGCCGGAGATTCTGCGCGACCTGAGCTTCCAGATCCCGGCGCATTCCTTCCAGTTTCTCACCGGCCCTTCCGGCGCCGGCAAGACGTCGCTGCTGCGCCTTCTGTTCCTGTCGCATCGCCCGACGCGCGGCCTGGTCAACCTGTTCGGTCATGACGTCTCGCTGCTCGGCAAGGACGAGATCGCGGATTTGCGCAAGCGCATCGGCATCGTGCTGCAGGACTTTCGGCTGCTCGACCACATGACGACCTATGAGAACGTGGCCCTTCCCTTTCGAGTCATGGGCCGCAGCGAATCGAGTTACCGCAAGGAGGTCATCGATCTCCTGAAATGGGTCGGGCTCGGCGAGCGCATGGATGCGCTGCCGCCAATTCTCTCGGGTGGCGAGAAGCAGCGCGCCGCGATCGCGCGTGCGGTGATATCGCGACCGCAGCTCCTGCTCGCGGACGAGCCGACGGGCAGCGTCGACCCGACGCTGGGACGGCGGCTCTTGCGTCTCTTCATCGAGCTCAACAAGTCAGGCACCGCCGTCATCATCGCGACCCACGACATCGCGCTGATGGACCAGTACGAGGCACGGCGCTTCGTGCTGCACCAGGGACGGCTGCACGTCTATGAGTAAGACCGACGAGCGCGGTGTCTTCGTCGACCTCGGACAGGAACGTCCGCAGGTGCCGGCGAAGGCGCGCAACATGTCGCCGATCGTGCCGCGTGCCTCGATCCAGGGCCGCGCGCTGGTCGCGGTTGTTGCGATCATGACGTTCCTGGCGTCCATGACCACGGGCACGGTGCTCTTGGTCAGCGCGTCGGCCGCCGAATGGCAGTCGGACGTCGCCAGCGAAATCACCATCCAGGTCCGCCCGCAGGCCGGGCGCGACGTCGATCGCGACGCGGCCGCGGTCACGGAGGCGATGCGTGCGCAGGCCGGGATCGTCGAGGTCAAGCCGTTCTCCAAGGATGAATCCGGCAAGCTGCTGGAGCCGTGGCTCGGCACGGGTTTGTCGATGGACGATCTGCCGGTGCCCCGCATGATCATCGCGCGGGTGCAGCCGGGCACGTCTCTCGATCTCGCGAGCCTGCGCGCAAAGGTGGTGCAGGTTGCGCCCAGCGCGAGCGTCGACGATCACCGAGCCTGGATCGAGCGCATGCGCTCGATGACCAACGCGACCGTGCTCGCCGGCCTCGGCATCTTGGGGCTCGTGATCATCGCCACCATCATCTCGGTGTCGTTTGCGACGCGTGGCGCGATGGCGGCCAACCGTCCGATCGTCGAGGTCCTGCATTTCGTCGGCGCCGGCGACCGCTACATCGCCAACCGCTTCTTGCGCCACTTCCTGCGCCTCGGGCTCGAGGGCGGCGTGATCGGCGGCGGCATCGCCATGCTGGTGTTCGGCTTCTCGGAGTCGATCGCCGGCTGGTTCTCGGGCACGCCGGTCGGCGACCAGTTCGCCGCGCTGCTCGGCACCTTCTCGCTGCGGCCCTCCGGCTATGTCGTGCTGGCGGTGCAAGCCGTGCTGATCGGCGCCATCACGGCAGTGGCGTCACGCCAGACACTGTTCGCGACGTTGAATGACATCGACTAACGGCGGTGTGGATCCGGCAAACCGGACTCCACTTCGCCCAAAAATATCCTAAAATCGCCAAGGGAAGGGACCACCGACATCGCATGAGTGCACGGACCGACGAAACCTCGGAAAAATTGCCGCGCGGATGGCTGCGCGCGACCATCGTTTCGACGGTGGCGCTGGCGTTCGTCGGTGCGGCCGCTGGTTTTGTCGCGTTCCTGTCGCAGCTCCGGGGTGCGGAAATGGCACCGGACCGCAAGGCCGACGGCATCGTGGTCCTGACCGGCGGCTCCTCGCGGGTGTCTGATGCGATGGAGTTGCTGGCGGCCGGCTACGGCCGGCGGCTGCTGATCTCGGGCGTGCACCCGACCTCGACGGCGAGCGACATTTCCCGCACGCTGCCGGAGAACCAGTCCTTCATGCGCTGCTGCGTCGATCTCGACCGTTTTGCGGTTTCGACCCGCGGCAACGCGCTGGAGACGCGGCGCTGGGCCCATGAGCGCGGCTTCAAGTCGCTGATCGTGGTGACCTCGAACTACCACATGCCGCGCGCGATCGTGGAATTCTCGCACGCGATGCCCGACATGACGCTGATCCCGTTCGCGGTCGTCGGAGACAAATGGCGCGAGGAACCGTGGTGGACCTCGGGCTCGACGTTCCGGCTGCTGCTGTCGGAATACGTCAAATATATTGCGGCCGAGCTGCGCACCCGGCTCGAGGATTTCGGGATTGACGTCGCACCCGAGATGTCGGAACAGCCGGCGGGCACGCAGCCAAAGCGGCCCGCCACCGCTCAGGCCAATTGATCGGGTTTCTTGATGCTTTTCCTGCGCTCGCTGCTGTTCAACGTGCTGTTCTACGCCGTGCTGGTGTGCCTGGCGATCGTGGCGATCCCAACCTTTTTGCTGCCACCGCGGGCGATGATGACGGTGGCAAAGTGGTGGGCGAACGCAACGCTGTTTTTGATGCGCGTGATCTGCAACATCAAGGTCGAATTCCGTGGGCTCGAGAAAATCCCGCCGGGGCCGCTGGTGATCGTGGCAAAACACCAGTCGTTCTGGGAAACCTTTGTGCTGCCGCAGTTCTTCGACCGACCGATCTTCATCCTCAAGCGCCAGCTCATGCAGATCCCGGTGTTCGGCCAGTTCCTGGTCAAGACCGGCATGATCGCGATCGATCGCAAGGCCGGCGTGAAGGCGCTGCTGGACATGACGCGGCGGGCGCGCGAGGCGGTGCGCGCGGGC
>NZ_PPPT01000101.1 GCF_006483445.1 Bradyrhizobium guangdongense
AAGCCCGGCCATGACGACTTTGCCGCGCCCCGCTTCAGTAAGCGCGACGTTGCTGCATCTGCTGTTGTTGCTGGAGCTGGAACGCATAGCGCGGGTTGATGTCGCAATAGGCATCGGTGCCGGACGCCGTGGCCTGGCATTGCTGGTAGGTGACGAAAAGGCAATTGCCCGGGTAGCCCCATTGGCGGCCCTGCAGACAATAGCGCTCATTGGCCCGGACCTGGATTTGGGGCTGGACCTGGGCCTGAGCTTGCGCCTGCGCCGTGAAGGCGATGGCGGCAAGCGCAGCAAGCGATGCCAGGAGGGGGATGGTGCGACGCATGGTGGTCTCCTCTGAGAATTGACGGGGCAATGTCCGCACTTCGCTGGTGTTCCCGGCGGCGCGGCGGTGGCCCCAGTTGTTGCGGGCAAACCGGAACGCGTTCGAATTGTGGGCATCCTGAAGCCACATCCGGGCGTCGCTATGTGATGTCGGCCACAGTCCGCGGGCCGCAAAAGCTCTAGGGTGGCGAGGCTTGCACGAGTTCAACGAGCGGGATTACGCTTCCGCCATTCGGATCAGGCACTTTGGAGGTTCTGATGCAAAAGTCATATTTGCTTGCTGCCGCTGCGGCGATCACTCTCGTGTTGCACGCCCCGCTCGCGCTGGCCCAGGGCACGCCGGCCGCCGGCGGCACCAATGCGGCTCCGGCTGCGACCACGACAGCGCCCGCGGCGACAACAACGACGCCTCCTGCGGCCACGACGACAGGCACTGCACCGGCTGCAACCAACACCACGACGACCACTCCGACGGATGGCAAGAAGTCCGCCGAGAAAAAGCCCGCGAAAAAGAAGATGACGCGCCAGCAGGAGATCGATCACTCCGTCGAGTCAGGCACGGTGCCGTCGCGCTATCGCTCCTCGGTGCCGAAGCAGTACCAGCAATATGTTCCGTTCGATAAGCAGTAGGGCTCGCCGATCGGCGCGATGCGCTTGATGCGTCGCGCCGGCGAAAGCTCGCTCAGGTTTGTCCTTCGCCGTTCGGCGTGTTCATCACGCGACGAAGCGGGTTGGCATCGTCGGGTTCGATCAGCCAATCCTCGGCGAAGCATTCGAACGTCTCGTCGCGAAAATAGAACAGGAAATGGCGGCTCGCGCCCGCGCCGCCTGCCGCGCGCCAGTCGGCCGGCAGGTCCTTCAACAGATCAACGCCTACGAGCTCGTAGAACTCGCCCCAACGTGGTGCGATCGTGCTGTAGCGGCACTGGCCGCGATACCAGCCTTCGTCATTGGTGCTGCCAAGCCGGTAGCGGCTGCAATCGACAAAGCGCAACGTGCCGCGCTCGCCTTCGTCAAATGGTCCCTCCACTGGAGCGCCCAGTTCGAAATCTAACTGAATGTCGCGCCCGCTCGGCGCAACGCGCGGCTCCGGGACGTTCGGCTCCGCATTCCAGCCGACGTTCAATTGCAGGAAGTCGGGCGTGATGTGCGACGCCGGATTTGCGGCCCGGCCGACGGAGAGTTGTCGGGGAGGGGACGGTGCTTGCGCGATCGGCGCAAGACCGAGCATGCGCCTGAGGAAACTGACGATCGACATCGAGAGCCCCACGCGCTGCCGATGATGACAATATACCACTGATTTGCCCGACGGGTCAAGGCATTTTCGGAAAAAACGTAGGCAGTCCTGCCGCCCTTATCGGCTACTGTGCATGGGGTTGTTTTCGGCGTTTATTTCGGGCCGTCGGCCTCGTCCCGCTTTCGTCCGTTCGCGCAACACCTTGCGGTCGCGACAGATTGTGCCGATGCAGGCGGCTGTCTGGCGACGATGAAGGTCAGGATTTGGAAGGCTTTGGAAGAAAATGGTGGGCGCACAAGGGATCGAACCTTGGACCTCTCCCGTGTGAAGGGAACGCTCTCCCGCTGAGCTATGCGCCCGGGACCATGATGCGGGTCGCCTCAAATCGGCGGCGGCGCATTTGGAGCCCGCGATTTAGAAGTCGGGGCTTGAGGTGTCAAGTTTTCAGGCGCTGTGGCGGCTGAAAACCTTCCGTAGAATACGCAGATCGTTGCCGAAATCGCGATTTCGGACGCGTCAGGCGCCCTGTTGGCGGGCGCGGGAGGCGTGGGCCTGCAGCGCGCGGATGCGCTCGGCGAGCGTCCCACCGCCCTCGGGCGGGGCGACGGAAGCGGGCGCACCGTTGACCGGGGCGTCGTTGGCCGGGCGCGGGGCGGGTTTTGGCGCCGCGCCGGCTTCGGTCGCGAGCAGCGCCTCGATCGGCGAGTTCGGCCCTTCGAGCTGCATCGCGAGTTTTGCGACCTCGGCGGCGATATCGTTGATGCGCTCGCGCAGCAGCGCGTTCTCCATGCGCTCGGTCGCCCAGGAGCTCTCCGCCTGGCTCTGGATCGCGTTGATGTCGCGCTGCAGTTTCGAGCGCTCGTCGCGCGCGATGCGCAATTGTTCCTCGACCGCGGCCTTCTCGCCGCGCAGCCGCTCCAGCATCGGCGAGCCGCCGCCGCCGCTGAGCGCGGCGATCTCGACGCGGAGATCCCTGATGGTGCGCTCGGAGGTCTCATTGGCCGTGCGAAGCTGGTTGTTCTCGTATTCGCGCTCGGCCAGGAGCTTGCCTTGCGTCGCGAGCCGTCCCTCGAGATCGGTGACGCGGCCGGACAGCATTTCGGCTTCCTTGACCTGCAACATGAGCTGGCGATCGAGCTCGGTGACGCGCTGGCTCAGATTTTCGACCCGGCCGCGCGCATCCGTGAGCTCGCGCGTGGCGGCCTCGGACTCGCTGCGTTCCTGCGTCAGCCGCGCCTGCGTCGCCGCGAACTCCTTCTCGGCGTCGCCGACCCGGTTCTTCAATTCGTCGATCTGCGCGCGTACCGCGACCAGCTCGACCTGGCGACTTTCCGCCATCATCGAGCGATCGGACAGCTCGTGATTGATCTTTGCGAGCTCGGCTTGCTTGTCGGCGAGCGCGAGCTCGGCGCCGCGCAGCGCTTCGGTCTTGGTGTTGAATTCCTCTTCGGTGGCGCGGAGCTGCTCCTTCACCGCCTTCTCGCGCGCCTCGAGTGCAAAGATCGTGGCGTTCTTCTCGCCGAGCTCGATCTTCATGCGGTTGATGGCGTCGCTCTTCTTGCCGAGCTCGGCAAGCTGGCTCGTGGTCTTGTTCTTGAGTTGATCGACGCTCATTTCGAGCCGCCGTGCCGACATCGCGAATTCGGCGCGCAACTGGTCCTTGTCGGCCTGGATCTCGGCCATGGAGAGGGGCGTCGCGGCCTCCAGCCGGCGCGTCGTCAGCCGCACCGCGCGGTTATGCACCAGCGGCACGATGGCGAGCCCGCACAGCATCGACAGCAGGAAACCGATCGCCAGATACATGATCGGTTCGACCATGGGGCTGAACTCCCGAAAACAAGGAAAAATTTACCAAAGACAATGCCATGGCGGGCCGGCCAAAAGCCAGCCCCGGCCGCCGTTAACGTGAATCCGTAACCAGAGAAAGGTCTGGCCCCTGGGATGCCCTAGAACGGGTTCCAGGTCGCCCGCGGCGTATATTTGAGGTAGCCGATATTGGCCCCGAGCCGCAGGCCGATGCCGGAGCGGATCGGCACCAGCACGATGTTGTTGGCGGTGAGCGCCGTCATGCCGAAGCCGCCGATGATATAGGCGGAGCCGTCGAGGCCGGCGAAGCGCTGGTAGATCGCGTTGGTGGCGGGCAGGTTATAGACCAGCGTCATGGTGCGCGCGCCGTCGCCGCCCCAGTCGAAGCCGAGCGAAGGACCCTGCCAGTAGACGCGCAGGTCGCCGGCATTCTTGGTGTAGAGCGTGCCTTCGCCGTAACGAAGCCCGGCGACGAAGGCGCCGGAACCTTCCTCTCCGAGGATATAGCCGTTCGGCAGGCCCCATTGGCTGACCGCCTTCTCGATGATCGAGGCGAGCCCGCGCGAGACGTTGCCGAAGAAGCGGTGACCGGCGCCGACGAGCTCATCCGGCCCATAGGTGTTGGGCGTCGGGGTCCGCTGCGGCGGCGGCAGGTTCGGCGGCGGAGCCTGCTGCGCGGAAGCCGGCACGATCCAACCCACCAGCGCGACGAGCGCGAGTGCGGCGATGCGTGATGCGAAAGTCATAAAAGAACCCCTGGTATCGATTCCGGTCGCTTCCTTAACCTGACGCCAACAGGCGCGGCCCTAGGTTGCGCCGACTGTCCCCTCGACTCGGATGTTATCCGTAGCAACTATGACGGCACAACGGCAGGAAACCAGTCCCTCGCGCCCCGGATTCGCCTTGATCTGGCTGCTTGCGGGCATATGGCTGGCAATCGGGGCCGTTGCCCACGCCGCCACGACCGAGCGGATCGTCGTCAACCGCTTCACCGGGGTTGCCATCGAGGGTTTTGACCCCGTGGCCTATTTCGTCGGTGGCCAGCCCGCCCAGGGCAGCGCCGAGTACGAGGCGAATTTGTGGGGCGCGGTCTGGCGGTTCCAGAACGAGGGCAACCGGGCCTCCTTTCTGTCCCATCCCGAGGTCTACGGCCCGCAATATGGCGGCTATGACCCCGTGGACGTCGCCCGCGGCGTCACCATCGCCGGCAATCCCCGGTTTTTCGTCATCGCGGCCGACCGGCTCTATCTGTTCAGCCGGGAGGACAACCGCGACGCTTTCGCCGGCAACCCCGAAAAGTACCTCTACGAGGCAAACAAGCGCTGGGCTGGCCTGCTGGAGCAGCTCAGTCAGTAGGTCCGTACTGCGCTTGGATCCCCCCAGGCGATGAACTCCGGCACCAGAAAATTGCCCGTCCGCTGGCCGAACCGGATCTCGCCGCCCTGGCCGTCGGTGACCCGGCCTCCAGCCGCCGTGACGACCGCGCAGCCAGCCCCGACGTCCCATTCCGAGGTCGGGCCGAAGCGGGGATAGATGTCGGCGGTGCCCTCGGCGATGCGGCCGAACTTGACCGCCGAGCCCAGTGTCCGCCTCACAGCCCCGGGCCGTTCGTCGATGAAGGCTTCGCTCCGGGCATCGCCATGCGATCGGCTCACCGCCGCAATCCAGGGCTCGCCTGGCTTCGGCAGCGCGCGGGTATGGATCGGCTCGGCGGAACCGGCCACCGCTCCGTCAATCCGCAGCCGCTCGGCGCCGTGTCCGACGACGCCGCGCCAGAGCAGCCCGAGCGCCGGCGCACTGACGATGCCCAGCAATGGAATGCCGTTCGTGACCAGCGCGACATTGACGGTGAACTCGTCGCGGCCGGCGACGAACTCCTTGGTGCCGTCAAGGGGATCGATCAGGAAGAAGCTGTCGCGAAACGGGGGCGACGCGGCTTGAGTCCGCTCTTCCGACAAGGTCGGGACGTCAGGCGCGAGTGCTGCGAGCCCTTCGCCGATGATGCGATCGGCGGCGAGGTCCGCTTCGGTAACGGGCGAGCCGTCCTGCTTGCCCTCGACCTGCATCGCGGCGCGGTTGACGGCGAGGATCGCCGCGCCCGCCCTGACCACCAGCGCCGTCAGCGGCTCCATCAAGCCGCACGCGGCCTTGCCGTCCATCACCCGCATCGCCTGCATGCCTCATTCATCGGCAGATCCTGTCATTACGCCGGTTTGATTCGCAGGGCTCCTTATGGCCGCTTCGAGCCTACCGCAAGCGCTAGCTGGCAAGGCTAGCTGGTATGGGCTTGCGAATGTTAGAAGCCAAGCCACCCCTAAAGCATGCGTGATTCGCCGCGTCCGCGCCGTGTAATTTCCAGGAACCATTTATGTCTGGCACCTCGTCACCCGGTACCGCTACTGCTCCCGATATGCTCGAACTCGCCGCATTGCTGTGCTCGCGGGTCTGCCACGATCTCATCAGCCCTGTCGGCGCCATCGTCAACGGGCTCGAGGTCCTCGACGACGATCCCAAGCCCGAGGACCGCGAATTCGCCCTCGATCTGATCCGCAAGAGCGCCAAGACGGCATCCGCCCGGTTGCAGTTCTGCCGTCTCGCCTTCGGTGCGGCCGGATCAGCCGGCGCCCAGATCGATCTCGGCGACGCGCAGACCATGGCTCGCGGTCACATCGAGGACGGCAAGTGCACGATCACGTGGAATCTGCCGCGGCTGCTGTTGCCGAAGAATCGCGTCAAGCTTCTGCTCAACATGCTGGTGGTCGCACAGCACACGATTCCGCGCGGCGGCTCGCTGACCGTCGATCCCGTCGGTGACGGCGAGACGATGAGCTTCCGCATCACCGCGACCGGCCACAATGCGCGCCTGCCGCAGAACATCGCCGAGCTCTTGAGCGGCGAGCGCGGACCGGCGGCCGATGCGCACGCCATTCAGCCTTATTATACGCGGCTGCTCGCGCAGGCTTGCGGGCTCACCGTGAAGCTCGCGCCCGAAGGCGAGGCGATCATCGTTAGCGCTTCGTAAACGCGAACGCCTCTTCGCTGGTTAATCAAAGCTTACCAGGGCGCTTCGACTCGTTCGGAGCGCCTTATCTCTTTGTTGGTTCCGTTCTTTTGCACATACTCAACCATTATTAAACGCTTTGCGGTGAAGCTGGCCCCATTCTGAAAGGCGCATCACAACCTCGTGCGCCCTCCCTGTATGAAGGCCTGTTTTCATGGATGATCTGTTGCG
>NZ_PPPT01000102.1 GCF_006483445.1 Bradyrhizobium guangdongense
GATCGCCGATCTCGCAAAAGAGTTCGGCACCCATCTCGACGCGATCGCCGGCGGTCTCGTCAACGCTGCGACCGACCTCGAATCCGACGCGGGCCAGATGGCGGCTGCGGCCGAGAAGACCAGCCGTCAGACGTCCGGCGTGCGCACCGCCTCCGACCAGGCCTCGAGCAATGTCGCGACCGTTGCAAGCGCCGCCGAGGAGCTGTCATCCTCGATCGCCGAGATCAGCCGTCAGGTTGCAAGCTCGACCCAGAGCACCGGCCGCGCGGTCAACGAAGCCAACCGCGCCGGCAGCGAGATCCGCACCCTTGCCGACGCGGCGATGCGGATCGGCGACGTCGTCAAGCTGATCAGCGAGATCGCCGAGCAGACCAATCTTTTGGCGCTCAACGCCACCATCGAGGCGGCCCGCGCGGGCGAAGCCGGTCGCGGCTTTGCCGTGGTGGCCTCCGAGGTCAAGAGCCTTGCCAACCAGACCGCGAAGGCGACCGAAGAGATCAGCGCCAAGGTCGGTGAGATGCAGCAATCGACGACCAATTCGGTCACCGCGGTCGAGGCGATCGCGCAGACCATCACCGAGATCAACGGCATCACCGCCTCGATCTCCGCCGCCATCGAGCAGCAGGGCTCGGCGACCCGCGAGATCGCGCGCAACGTGCAGCAGGCTTCGGCCGGCACCTCGCAGGTCTCCTCCAACGTCAGCAGCATCAGCGACGCGGCTGATGACACCGGGCGCGTCGCCTCACGCGTCAACAGCGCCTCCGAGCGCGTCCATGGCGAGGTCGAGACGCTGCGGCGTGAGGTCACCCAGTTCCTGCAGCGGCTGACGTCCGCGGCCTGAGGCCGCCCCCGACCCTGTCGTCCCGGATCTGCACTTCGCTCTGGACAACGCTACGCGTTGCCAGGGGCTCCGCTTGTCCGGGACGACGACTTCCTAGGCACACCATGCCCGTTGTTAGTGCTTGATCGCGACCACTAGCGGTGTTCTGCTCAAAAAAGCTGCTGGAGCACCGCATCCGTGTCGATCTACGTCGCATTACACCACGTCACGCACTACAAATACGACCGTCCGATCGATCTGGGGCCGCAGACCATCCGCCTGCGGCCGGCGCCACACACGCGCACGCCGATCCTGAGCTATTCGCTCAAGGTCACGCCCTCGAACCATTTCGTGAACTGGCAGCAGGATCCGCAGGGCAATTGGCTGGCGCGCTACGTCTTTCCTGAGAAGACCACCGAGCTGAAGATCGAGGTCGATTTCACGGCGCAGATGACCGTGGTCAATCCGTTCGACTTCTTCGTCGAGCCCTATGCCGACAGCTTTCCATTCGAGTATCCGAAGGACCTCAAGACGGAGCTCGCGCCCTATCTCGAGACTATCAAGCCGGATCGCCTGTTCGCAAAATATCTCGACACGATCCCGCACGAAGCCCCGAACACCGTCAACTTCCTGGTCGATCTCAACAGGGAGCTGCAAAAGCGGATCAACTACGTCATCCGCATGGAGCCGGGCGTGCAGACGCCGGAGGAGACGCTCGCCTCCTCAGCCGGCTCGTGCCGCGACTCCGCCTGGCTGTTGATCCAGACCTTCCGTCACCTCGGGCTCGCCGCCCGTTTCGTCTCCGGCTATCTGATCCAGGTCCGTCCCGACATCGACCCGATCGAGGGGCCGCCTGAAGTCGAGAATGATTTCACCGATCTGCACGCCTGGGCCGAAGTGTACCTGCCGGGCGCCGGCTGGATCGGTTTCGACGCGACATCGGGCATGCTCGCGGGCGAAGGGCACATCCCGGTTGCCGCCACGCCGCACTATCGCTCCGCGGCGCCGATCTCCGGCGGTGCCGGCTTTGCCGAGGTCGAGTTCGCCTTCGACATGAGTGTCCGGCGCATCCGCGAGGCGCCCCGGATCACGAAGCCGTTCTCCGACGAATCCTGGATCCGGCTCAACGATCTCGGCGAGCAGGTCGACGGCGATCTCGCAACCCAGGATGTGCGTCTCACCATGGGTGGCGAGCCGACCTTCGTCTCCGTCGATGATCTGGAAGCGGCGGAATGGAACACCGAGGCCGTCGGTCCGACCAAGCGCGCACTCGCCGACGATCTGATCCGCCGCCTGCGCACGCGGTTCGGGCCCGGCGGTCTCCTGCATTACGGCCAGGGCAAATGGTACCCCGGCGAGAGCCTGCCGCGCTGGGCCTTCGGGCTCTACTGGCGCAAGGACGGCGTGCCGATCTGGAAGAATGCCGACCTCATCGCCAAGATCGAAAATCCGCGTCGCGCCGAGGTCAAGGACGCCCAGGCGTTCGTGGAGGGCGCGGCGGTGCGGCTCGGGCTCGATCCCGGCTACATCATGCCGGCTTATGAAGACACCGCGCTCTGGCTTCAGAAGGAAGCCGAGCTTCCCGTCAATGTCACGCCGTCCGATCCCAAATTGTCCGATCCGGAGGCCCGTTCGCGCATTGCGCGCGTGTTCGAGCAGGGTCTCAACAATCCACGTGGCTTCGTGTTGCCGGTGCAGCGCTGGAACGCGCCGCCGCGCTGGCGCAGCGAGCGCTGGCAACTCCGGCGCAATCATCTGTTCCTGACACCCGGCGATTCACCGCTCGGCCTGCGCTTGCCGATCGGCTCGCTCGGCTACGTCCCGCCCAACCAATATCCCTACATCGTCGAGCGGGACCCGATGGAGCCGCGCGGCAAGCTGCCGGTGTTCACGCTTGCGGCGCGCCCGGAATCGCCGCCGCGGGTCGCGCCCGAACAGCTCAATACATCCGTCCCGGTTCGCACCGCGATGTCGGTCGAAGTCCGCGACGGCGTGCTCTGCGCCTTCATGCCGCCGGTCGAGCGCATCGAGGATTATCTCGAATTGGTCGCCGCCCTCGAAGCCACCGCCGAGGAGATGCAGCTTCAGGTCCATGTCGAGGGTTATCCGCCGCCATTCGACCCGCGCATCGAAGTCATCAAGGTGACGCCCGATCCCGGCGTGATCGAGATCAACATCCAGCCGGCGAGGAGCTGGCGCGATGCGGTCGACATCACCACCGGCCTCTACGAGGATGCGGGCAAGGTGCGCCTCGGCGCCAACCGCTTCCTGGTCGACGGCCGCCACACCGGCACCGGCGGCGGCAACCATGTCGTGGTCGGAGGTTCGAGCCCGGCCGACTCGCCGTTCCTGCGCCGGCCCGATCTGTTGAAGAGCCTCGTGCTGTACTGGCAGCGGCATCCGTCGCTGTCCTATTTCTTCTCCGGCCTCTTCATCGGGCCGACCAGCCAGGCGCCGCGCATCGACGAGGCCCGGCACGACAGCATCTACGAGCTCGAGATCGCGCTCTCGCATGTGCCGCCGCCTGGCTACCAGACGCCGCTGTGGCTGGTCGACCGGCTGTTCCGGCATCTGCTGGTCGACATCACCGGCAACACTCACCGCGCCGAGATCTGCATCGACAAGCTCTATTCGCCTGACGGGCCCACGGGACGGCTCGGCCTGGTCGAATTCCGCGCGCTCGAAATGCCACCGGATCCGCGCATGTCGCTGGCCCAGCAGCTCCTGATTCGCGCGCTGATCGCAAAACTCTGGCGCGAGCCGCAACAGGGCAAGTTCGTGCGCTGGGGCACGGCGCTGCATGACCGCTACATGCTGCCGCATTTCATCTGGGAAGACTTTCTGGACGTGCTCTCCGATCTCAAGAGCTCCGGCTATCCGTTCGAACCGGAATGGTATCTGGCCCAGCTCGAATTCCGCTTCCCTGCCTTCGGCCGCGTCAACCATGGCGGCGTGACGCTGGAGCTGCGCCAGGCGCTGGAGCCCTGGCACGTGCTGGGCGAGGAGGGCTCGGCCGGCGGCACGGTGCGCTATGTCGATTCGTCCGTCGAACGGCTCCAGGTGAAGGCCGAAGGCTTCGTCGAGGGGCGGCATGTCGTGACCTGCAACGGTCGCCGCCTGCCGATGACCTCGACCGGCCGGTCCGCCGAGGCCGTGGCGGGCGTCCGCTTCAAGGCCTGGCAGCCGGCTTCCGGCCTGCACCCGACCATCCCGGTCCACGCGCCGCTGACCTTCGACCTCATTGACACCTGGAACGGCCGCGCGCTCGGCGGCTGCGTCTATCACGTCGCCCATCCCGGCGGCCGCAGCTACGACACCAAGCCGGTCAACACCTACGAGGCCGAGGCGCGGCGGCTGGCGCGCTTCCAGGATCACGGCCATACGCCCGGCCTGGTCCAGCCGCCGCCCGAGGAACGCACAATTGAGTTTCCGCTGACCCTCGACTTGCGAACGCCGCTCCTGCATTGAGTATAGTGATGGGGCAGGGAGAGACGGATGGGCGCAGGCGCAACCGAGGGGTCTGGTCAGACGGGCAGGGCACGCCTCGGCCAGCGCCGCTTGGCGCAATGGGTCCGCGACTATAGCCGGCTGCCCGGCATTCCCGACGAGTTCTTGGGACCCGACGGCGCGCCCCGTGCGGTCTGGAATCGCTTCTTCGACGCGTTCGGGGCGCTCGCCCCCGATGAGATCGAGCGCCGGTTCGCCATGGCGGACCGCCATCTGCGTGAGGCCGGCGTCACCTACCGGGCCCCCGGCGACAGCGCCGACCGGCCGTGGTCGCTCAGCCATCTGCCGCTCCTGATCGACGAAGCCGACTGGCAGCAGCTCTCGGCCGGCATCAAGCAGCGCGCCGAGCTGCTCGAGCTCGTGCTGCGCGATATCTACGGCGAGGGGCGGCTCGTCGCCGAAGGCGCGCTGCCGGCCGCCGCGATCGCCGGCAGCCCCGAATATCTGCGTCCGGTTTGCGGCGTGCCGCCGCCGGGCGGACGCTATTTGTCGATCTACGCCGCCGATGTCGGCCGCGGCCCCGACGGGCGCTGGTGGGTGCTCGGCGATCGCACGCAGGCGCCCTCGGGTGCGGGCTATGCGCTGGAAAATCGCCTGGTGCTGTCGCGCGCCTTTTCCGATCTCTACAAGTCGATGAACGTTCCGCGCGTCGCACCGTTCTTCGAGGCTTTTCGTGACAGTCTTCGCGGCAGTGCCGATCGCGACGAGCCGCGGATCGGCGTGCTTACGCCCGGCACGTTCAGCGAGACCTATTTCGAGCATGCCACGCTCGCGCGCTATCTCGGCTTTCTCCTGGTCGAGGGCGACGATCTCGCGGTCAGCGACAACCGCATTCACATCCGCACTGTCGCCGGCCTGAAGCGGCTCGACGTGCTGCTGCGCCGCGTCGATTCCAATTTCCTCGATCCGCTGGAGCTCGACGCGTCCTCGCGCCTTGGCGTGCCCGGCCTGATCGACGTGCTGCGCAAGGACGGCGTCGTGGTCGCCAACATGCCGGGCTCCGGCGTGCTGGAAGCGCGCGCGCTGCTCGGCTTCCTGCCGGCGCTGAGCCGCCGGCTGCTCGGCGAAGACCTCAAGATGCCGCATATTGCGACCTGGTGGTGCGGGCAGAAGTCGGCGCGCGACGAGGTGCTGTCGCGGCTCGACGAAGTCGCCATCGAAGGCGCCTATGACCGTTTCGTGCCGGGCTTTCCCTCAAACGGCCCGGTGCTCGCGAGCGAGCTCGATGCGTCGCAGCGCCAGCGCCTGATCGACGCGATCGGCGATCGCGGGCTCGACTATGTCGGCCAGGAGGTCGTGCGTCTCTCGACCATGCCGGTGTGGGAGCGGGGGCAGCTCACGCCGCGTCCCTTCGTGCTGCGCGTGTTCGCGGCCGCAACGCCCGATGGCTGGGCCATCATGCCAGGCGGCTTCTGCCGGATCGCCGAGCAGCCCGACGCCCGCGCCGTGTCGATGGGCGACGGTGCGCGCGCTGCCGACGTCTGGGTCGTCTCCAACAAGCAGGTCTCGACCGCGACGCTGCTGCCGGCAACCGACAAGGTGCGCATCCGCCGCGTCGCCGGCGTGCTGCCGAGCCGCGCCGCCGACAATCTGTTCTGGCTCGGCCGCTATCTCGAGCGTGCCGAAGCGACGCTGCGGCTGGTGCGGGCCCTGGGCTCGCCGAGCGGGCCCAACAAGGGCACCTCGGCGACGGTGCAGTCGTCCGAGCGCATTCAGCGCCTGCTGGTGGCATGGGGCGCGATTTCGCAGGCCTCGCGCGCGACGCCCGCGCGCATCACGGCCGAGGCGTTGCAAAGCGCGGAGCGTTTCGGCTCGGCGCTGTCGCTGGTGCGCGCGGCGCAGCGCACGGCGACGAGCCTGCGCGAGCGGCTCTCGCCCGACGCCTGGCAGGTCATCACCGAGATGGCCGAGCGGCTCGCCTATGAGGTCGAGGACGACGACTCCATTCTCAGCGCGGCCGAACTGACCTTGCAGGAGCTCGCGAGCTTTGCCGGCCTTGCGCAGGAGAACATGAACCGCGCCGCCGGCTGGCGCTTCCTCGACATCGGACGCCGCGTCGAGCGCGCCATCAACACCACGCGTTTCGCGCGGCAGTTCGCCTATGACGAGGCCGGCGACGAGGATCTCGATATCTTGCTGACGCTGGTCGATTGCCAGATCACCTATCGCTCGCGCTATCTGCTGGCGCCGGTGCTGGCGCCGGTGCGCGACCTCGCGGTGCTCGATACCTACAATCCGCGCTCGGTCGCCTTCCAGGTCGCAACCCTGAACGAGCACATCGCAGCGCTTCCGAGTCTGAAGGAATATGGGCTGATCGAGCGGCCGGAGCGCCTCGCGGTCGCGGTGCAGGCGATGCTTGCCACGGCAGAGGCCGAGAAGCTCGAGGTCAAGTCGCTGTTTGCGCTGGAGCAGGATCTGCTCAGCCTCGCGGACGCGATCGGATCACACTACTTCCCGCACGGCCCCAATGCCAGCCGGCCGGAAAAGCTGACGGGGCTGGCGTGATCTACGACATCCGCCATGTCACGACTTACTCCTATGAATCTCCGGTCAGCTTCGCCCGCTGCACGCTGCGGCTGGAGCCGAAGAGCGGCGACGGGCAGGAGCTGATCTCGCACAGCGTCGAGATCCGGCCGCGCCCGTCTGACCGCACCGCGCGGCGCGATTTCTTCGGCATCCTGACCGAGAGCGTCGTGATCGAGGTCGCGCACCGCAACTTGAGGATCGATTCCAAGTCGCGCGTCTCGGTGTCGCGGAAGCCGCCGGCGCGCGATGCCTCTAGCCCGCCCTGGGAGAGCATCCGCGATATCGCCCTCGAGGCGACGAGCCTCGGCCCGGCTTCGCCGGTCGGCTACGTCTTCGCGAGCCCGCTGGTGCCGGTGCTGCGGCCCGTGACCGCCTATGCGGCCGCGAGCTTTGCGCCCGGTGGCGGCATCCTTGCCGCTGCCGTGGACCTGATGCACCGCATCCGCACCGAATTCCGCTACGACGCCAAGGCGACCGTGATCTCGACGCCGCTGAAGGAGGTCTTCGACAACCGTCACGGCGTCTGCCAGGACTTTGCCCATGTGATGATCGCAGGCCTGCGCGGGCTCGGCCTGCCGGCGGCCTATGTCAGCGGCTATTTGCGCACCATCCCGCCGGCCGGCCAGCCGCGCCTGCAGGGCGCCGACGCCACCCACGCCTGGGTGTCGCTGTGGTGCGGCGCCGATCTCGGCTGGATCGGGTTCGATCCGACCAACGATCTGCTGATCGCCAACGACCACATCGAGCTCGCAATCGGCCGCGACTTCTCCGACGTCTCGCCGGTCGACGGCATCATCGTGGGCTCGCCGAAGCAGAAGCTCGGTGTCGCCGTGGATGTGGTGCTGGTGGAGTAGGGGGCGAGGAGATGGAGGCAGGCCGTAGCCTCATTCTCGGTGTCGTCCCGGATCGGCGCGCGCTTAGGGCGCGCTTGTCCGGGGCGACGGGGCTCACCCGATCCTGTTCAGCGTATTTCGGATCGTCGTAAAAATACCGCCGATGTCCTTCCGCAGCGCATCGAGCGTGCCGAAATTTTCGAAGATCTGCGCAAGCTTGCCCTCGATCTCGCGCTTGCTCACGGATAGCGCCTCGACGCGGGTGCTCAGCGCGGCGTCGCCGTGCTGCTCGATCTCGGTGACGGTCTTGGCGAGGAGATCGCGGATGCGGTGAACCTCCGCGATCAGGGCTTCGATGCCGAACACCGGGGCTTGCAGCGGCACGAGGTCGGATTGCGATTTCGACAGCTCCTCCTTGAAGCCGTTGAGCGTCGCGAGCGTGTCCTGCAGCGTCCGCAGCCGCAGGCGGGACTGGATGACGAAATCGTTCAGCGCGTTCTGCCGGTCGGCAAGGCTCTTGCCGTCGGCATCGGTCTCGATGGCCGCGAGCGCGCGGTCCAGATGCGCCTGGCGCTCCCGCAACTCGTCAAAATCCATCCGGACCGCGTTGAGGATGTTATGGCTGTCCTCGACCTGCGCGACCCGCTGCTCGATCTCGAGCTTGGCCTTGGACAGCGCCTCGACCCGTGAGCTCAGCGCATCGTCGCCGGTCGATTCCAGCTCGTCGAGGATTTTTGCCAGCGCATCGCGGTTCAGCCGAAGCTCGCCGATCAGGGTGTTGATGCCGGCCTCTGGCGCCCGCAGCGGCACGAGCTCGGCCTGCGACTTGACGAGCTCTTCCTTGAAGCGGCTCAGCGTCGCAAAGGAGTCCTGCACGGTGTTGACCCGTGCCAGCAATCCCGAGGCATCGCGGTCGAGGTCCTTCAGGCGGTCGGCCAGATTGGCCTTCCGGTCGTCGGTCTCGATATCGGTGAGGGCACGTTCGATCTGGTGCTGGCGATCCTTGATCTCGGTGAAGACGGGCTCGATCGCGCGCCGCTCGGCGGCGACCTTGCCGACCATCTCGCGCAGGCTCTGCTGGCGGCGCCGGATTTCCGCGAGCTGGTCGTGCATGTCGGTGGACTGGTTGCGGCTCTGCTGCAGGATGGCCCGCTGCTCGATCTCGCCGAGCTTCTGCTCCAGCGCGGAGACGGCTTCCCTTGGATCGCTCTCGATCAGGTGCTGGACGGTGGCATCGAGGTGGTTCTGCAGCGCGTGCGCCACCACGACGTCCTCGCGGGTGTTCTTGAGGCGATCGCGCAGCGTCTTCAGGCTCTTGTCCTGGCGCGAGAGCCTGAAGGCCTGGAAGACGCTGGCCCCGATCAGGAGCAGGGCCATGACGAGGAGGGCGCCGACCGCATAGCGCTGCGCCAGGGGGAGTGCGGAAAAGGACGCCGAAAGATGCGCAAAATCGTAACCGAAGGCCTGCTGCGCGAAGACCCCGATCACCGCCAAAAGGCCTAACCAAACCAGCACGAAGAACAGCCACATCGTGAATTCCTCACTTCGGCGACGTCTGTTGCTATTTGGGAACCCGTCCAAGATCAAGTTTCTCGCGCAAGGACGCAGTCTGCATGGTTAGCGGCGGGACCGTCGCGGGGGTGATGCAGGCCGCTTATCCGGCTTGCCGCACCGCACGGGCGAGGGGCAGGGCGCTAACCGGGATGGCGTGGACGTGTGCGTCGACCAGAGACGCGACAGGGACAATCCCGCAACGGCACGTGCGGCGATTTGCGGGGATGACCAATGCGGTCGATCCATTGCTGACATCAATGTCATGTCAACGGCGCCGTCCAACGGTTGCGTGACGGCTTGTAGCGGCTATGCTTCTCGCGGCCAGCCGGAGTTGCAAGATACTTCCGTATCTTCCCGGTCACGCGCTCGGAGGTTTGGTCACCCGCCCCAGGATGCGCTATGCTGTTTCCGGGCGAACAAGAAACGAGACGGCAGGAGTTGGCGCGGGACACCACGGACGACGGGGCTGCATCGATGATGACGTTACCGGGACTGGCGGCGGACGCCCTGGAGGAGTTTCTTGGCTCGTTCATGCGTCGCCGGTTCGACGAGTCTCATGCCAAGACGCTCGAGATCGCCACCCGCATGGCGCTGGAATGCATCGGCAACAGCGACGCGCTCTATCACAATATCGAGCATACGATGCTGGTGACCCTGGCGGGGCAGGCGATCATGCGCGGCCGCGGTCTGCACACTCATCTTACGGCGGACGACTACGTCCACATCCTGATCGCCTGCCTCACGCACGACATCGGCTATGTGCGCGGCCTGTTCGAGGAAGACGACGAGGACGGATTTGTGGTGGACGAGGCCGGCACCAAGATCGCGCTGCCGCGCGGCGCCTCCGATGCCAGCCTGATGATGTACCACGTCGACCGTTCAAAACTCTATGTGATGCAGCGGCTGGAGCAGATCCCCGGGCTCGACCGCGAGCGGGTGGCACGCGCCATCGAAGGCACCCGCTTTCCGGCGCGCGAGGGCCAGGACTATGACGAGGACGCCAAGGTGTTGCGCGCGGCCGATTTCATCGGCCAGCTCGGCGATCCCAACTATCTGCGCAAGACCAACGCGCTCTATTACGAATTCGAGGAAGTCGGCATCAACCGCCAGCTCGGCTACGACTCGCCGGCCGACATCGTGCATCGCTATCCGCAATTCTATTGGGACAGCGTCGCGCCGCACATCCAGACCGAGATCAGCTATCTCAACAAGACCGAGATCGGCCGGCAATGGATCGCCAACCTCTATAGTAACGTATTCCGCGCCGAGCGCGACATCTCGCTGTCGGGTCCGCAGAAATAGCGGTTACGAATTGTAAGCCGGGATGCTCGCCCGGCACTCCCTGCCGACCGTTTCCAGCGTGCGGCGCAGCCACGTCTTCACGGTACCGACCGGCACGCCGAAACGCTGCGACAATTGGATGCGGCTTTCGCCTTCGAGATAGGCGAGCGACAGCAATTGGCGGCGATCGTCGGGAAGTCTTTCGATGACGCCGGCCGCGATCGGCTGGGCGAAGGCATAGTCGAATTCGTCGGCGGGCTGGTCGGCGGGATCGGGCACGGACAGGCCCTCGTCGAGCTCGATCGTGGCGACCTGCTTCAGTCGCAACGCGTCGATCGCGGTGTTGCGCAGGATCGTGCACATCCAGGTGATCGGCGAGGCGCGAGCCGGATCGAAGCTTCCGGCATGCTTCCAGATCTTCAGATAGGCGTCCTGCAGCAGGTCTTCGACGTCAACGAGCTTTGGCGACACGGTGCGCGCGGTCTTGCGCAGCTTGGCATGGGTTGCCGCGTAAAGGTCCTCAAAGGCTCGCTCGTCGCCGCGGCCGCTCCGGCAGATCAACTCGCTCAGGCGCATGACCGCCGGATCCCTTGGCAAGCCTCTGCTGCAGCTCATGTCGTCCTCCCTCACTTTCGAAACGGGAAACGACATCTGTGTCCGCTTGGATCACTCCAGCAATCTTGCCGGGACGTTCAGAGCCGCACGAAGGGCGTGATCAGCCGGCCGAGCCAGCCATGCAGCTTCAGATCCCCGGACATCGCGACCAGGGCGAGGCAGGGCTCC
Source organism: Bradyrhizobium guangdongense (assembly GCF_006483445.1). Classification (GTDB taxonomy): domain Bacteria; phylum Pseudomonadota; class Alphaproteobacteria; order Rhizobiales; family Xanthobacteraceae; genus Bradyrhizobium; species Bradyrhizobium guangdongense_A. The sequence goes on from NZ_PPPT01000102.1 coordinate 11,305, forward strand.
CCGCCGCCGACGAGCGGCTGGTGGTCGACCTCGCCGTCGCCAAAATCGAAATCGCCGGGGCCATAATGGCCGCCCTCATGTGCAAAGCTGCCCTTGAGCACGCAGGTCAGCTCCGTGCCGGTGTGGGAATGTTGCAGCATCTTGGTGCCGGGTGCGGACCACAGCAGGAACGCGCGCGACTGGCCCGCGCCCGGCAGGATGATCGGCTGCAGCTTGACCCCCGGCGCCACCCGGCGGCGCTTGCCGAAATGGCAGCGGCGCAGGATGTCCGGCAAATCCTCATCCGGGAGCCCGGCTGGCACAGGGGCGGCGGCCGATGGCTCGGCCGGGCCCTCGTCGATCCTGGCCATGATGGCCTTGAACGTGCCGCTCAGCGCGATCGGCCGGGCCTCCTCGAGCGCCGCGCCCGCGAGATGCTCCATGGCCTGGATGAAGCGGCTGCAGCGCGGGCATTGCGCGGCATGGACGGCGACGACGAGGTGATCGGCCTCGTCGAGAGAGCCGGTCGCAAAGTCGGCCAAAAGGTCCTCTGGCGGATGGTGGTTGATGGTCATCGGGGTTCGTCCAGGAGGTCTCTCAGTTTACTCATTGCCAGGCGGATGCGCGACTTCACTGTGCCCAAGGGAATGCCGAGCGCGGACGCGATCTCGGCATGCGGCCGCTCCTCTATGAACGACAGCCGGATGACCGTGGATTGCTCCTCGGAGAGGCGCGACAGCGCCGCGGTGACCCGCGTGACGTCGTCGCGGCGCGCCATGGTGGTCTCCGGCGACTCCACGGCATCGAGGCCATCATCGGGCTCGGTCGGCTGGTCTGCCCGGGATTGCCGCGCCGCACGCCTGGCCGCGTCGATGCGCAAATTGCGCGCGATGGTGAAAATCCATGCGGCGGCGCCGGCGGAAGACGGGTCGAATTGCCCCGCCTTGCGCCAGACCGCCACCAGCGTGCTTTGCGCAATCTCCTCCGCCGCGTCGGGCTGCATCCCGGTCTTGACCAGAAAACCCTTCACGCGCGGAGCAAAATGCTCAAACAGAAATTTGAACGCGTCACGATCGCCATGCGCTGCGACGCGTCCGATCAGATCAGCCCAGTCCACCGTCGTTTTGGGCCTTTCACCAAGCCGCTGCGGCCGGCTCCGCCGGAGTGCCCGGCTGGAGCGTCCGCTCCAGTCTGGCCTGCTCACAGCTCGAAGTCCGGCGTTCATGAAGCCTCGGTTCATATGTCCGTCGGGAAACGATGGTCGCTGCCTGCTGGATCACCCGCGCCGAAGTCATTTCGTTCTAGGCGGACGGTTCCCGCAGGACAAGCAGCACGGCTGCCTCGCGCCTGTTTGATCCTTACAGCGGAGAGCAGGGGATGGATCGCGAGGGCGCGACAATTTATCCTCCGGCCTCGCCAGAGGTGCCGCATGCAGCCGAAAACCGTCGCGACCGAAATCCTCGATATCGCCTATCTCGACTACGGCGCGCCCGACGGCTGGCCCTGCATCCTCGGCCACGGCTTTCCCTACGACGTCCACGCCTATGCCGAGACCGCGCCTGTCATCGCGCAGGCCGGTGCGCGGGTGCTGGTGCCGTGGCTGCGCGGCTACGGGCCGACGCGGTTTCGCTCGCCCTCGGCGTTGCGCTCGGGCGAGCAGGCGGCGCTTGGTGCCGATCTGCTGGCCTTCATGGATGCCCTCGGGATCGAGCGCGCGGTGGTCGGCGGCTATGACTGGGGCGGGCGCGCGGCCTGCGTCGTCTCCGCGCTCTATCCGGAGCGCGTGGTCGGGCTCGTCTCCGGCAATTCCTACAACATCCAGAATATCGCGCGCGCCATGGAGCCGGCCTCCCCGCCGGAGGAGGCCGCGCTCTGGTATCAATATCTCTTCCACAACGAGCGCGGCCGCCGCGCGCTGGAGCGCAACCGAGCGGGGTTTGCCCGCCAGCTCTGGACGATGTGGTCGCCGACATGGAAATTTGACGACGCGACCTTTGCGAAGAGCGCCGCATCGTTCGACAATCCCGATTTCGTCGATGTCGTGATCCACTCCTATCGCCATCGCTATGCGCTGGTCGCGGGCGACCCGGCCTATGCGGGAATCGAACAGCAGCTCGCCGCACAGCCGCCGATCCGCGTGCCCACGATCGCGATCGATGGCGACGCCGACGGCGTCAACCCCGGCACCGCGCACCATGCGCGCAAGTTCGAAGGCTTTTTCGAGCGGCGGGTGTTTCGCGACGCCGGTCACAATCTGCCCCAGGAGCGGCCCGCCGAATGGGCGCAGGCCGTGCTGGACCTGCGGAAGGCCGCAGCCGCATAGGCGCAACCGATCGGGAAAGATGAGCAAAAGCTGACCGCTGTCGCCGCCGGCCAAGCCATGCTATTCTGGCGTGTGCCAATGTCGAGTTGCAGTCGGGAGTACCGTCATGACAACTGCTTCGGATACGTCTCAAAATCACAGCCTGGGTTCCGCCATCGCGCCGCTGCGCGCCAAATGGGGCTGGATCGTCGCGCTCGGTGTGGTCTACGTCATCGCCGGCTTCGTCGCGCTCGGCAGCGTCGTGATGGCGACGGTGGCGAGCGTCATCGTGGTCGGCGCCATGATGATCGTGGCCGGGGTCACCGAGGTCATCGGTGCCTTCCAAATGAAGAGCTGGGGCAAATTTTTGATCTGGGCGCTGCTGGGCGCGCTCTACATCATCGCCGGCTTCCTCACCTTCGAGAACCCGCTGTTTGCCGCCGTGTTGCTGACCCTGTTCCTGGGCGCGTCGCTGATCGCATCCGGCGTCGTCAGGCTGTTTCTCGCCTTCAGCATGAAGCGCGAGAGCCCCTGGATCTGGGTCGCGCTGTCGGCCGTGATTACGCTGCTGCTTGGCCTGATGATCCTGGCGCGCTGGCCGGTCAACAGCGTCTATATCCTCGGTGTGTTCCTCGGCATCGACCTGATCTTTGCTGGTGCCGGCTGGATCGGGCTGGGCCTCGGGCTGAAGCGCAAGTCATAGGCGCCAGGCAAAAGCGTTTTCCGAGCGAAGTGGGCACCGTTGGAGATCGTCATGCGTTGGGTTTATCTCGCGATCATCGTGCTGCTGGCCGTCGCGATCATCGTCTTCGCCTTTCAGAATCTCGAGACGGTGACGATGACGTTCTTCAGGATCAATGTCAGCCTGCCGCTCGCGGTCCAGACCATCGTCGTCTATCTCCTTGGTGCGGCGACCGGCGGCAGCCTGTTTGCGCTGCTGCGACGCTCGTATGAGGGTGCGCGGCGCGTCGGCTGACGCCGGCGTGCCGCCAGGGTGCGCGAAGGCGCATTTGAAGCGGATCTTCAATCGAGTGCGGGCTCTGGCGCGACGATGGCTTTCAGCCCGCCAAGCTCGGAGTTTGCGAGCACGAGCCGCCAGCGATAAGCGCTGAGGACGTCCTGCACGATGGATAGGCCGATGCCGGCGCCTTCGCCGCGCTCATCGAGCCGCGCGCCGCGTTCGAGCACCTTCGCGCGTTCGTTCGGTGCAATGCCCGGTCCGTCATCTTCGACCGTAACCGCAGGACCCGCGGCGGCGCTGATGCGGACGCGGTTGCTGGCGTGACGGACGGCATTTTCCAAGAGATTGCCCAGGACTTCGGCGAGATCGGTGCGGTCGAGCGGCAGGTTGGGCTCACCGGCGATGCGGGTTTCGAATTCGAGCCGTTGCGCCGCTGCCGTGCGGGAGAGCGTGGCGATCAGCGAATCGACGAGCGGCTTGAGCGGCGTGGAAACGCCGCTGTGCTGGCGTGCCGTGCCGCGCACCCGGGCGCGCGCCAGTTCACGGTCGACATGACGGCTCATGGCATCACCCACGGCTTCGATGCCGTGGGCGATGTCTTCCTCGCCGCGTTCGCGCAGACGCGCGGCATCGGAGGCAAGTGCGGCGAGCGGCGTCTTGAGCCCGTGCGCCAGGTCGGCGGCGCGGCTCCGCGAACGTTCGATCTCGCGTTCCTGGGCGTCGATCAGGCCGTTGACCTCCTCGACCAGCGGCTTCACCTCGGTTGGAACATCCGCCGGAAGGTGCTTACGTTGCCCGGAACGGACATCCGCCACCCCGCGGCGCAATGCGTCGAGCGGACGCAGCCCCAGCCGGACCTGGATCGAGGTGGCGATCGCCAGCACCAGGCCCAGCAGGCCGAGTGCTGCCACCAAATCCCTGGCGAATTGCGACACGGCAACCGATACGCGTGCGAGATCGGCGGCCACCGCGACCCGCACCGGCGCACGCCGACCGCCGATGGTGAGCAGCACGCGGCGTTCGCCGACCAGCAGGCGGGCGTTCGCCGGCCCGGAGATGACGTGACGATGCAGTTCGCCGGGCGATGGCTCGTCCTGCGGCAGCTCCAGCGCGGCATCCCACAGCGAGCGGGAGTGCAGCAACTGACCGCGGTCGTCGGACACCTGCCAGTATAGCCCCGACAGCGGGTCGGCGAAACGCGGATCGGCCGGCGGCCGATTCACAACCAGCTTGTCTTGAGCATCGACGTCGATACCGGCGACCAGTTGCTTGAGATAAATGTCGAGGTCGTCGCCGAGCGCGCGGGTCACGTGGCGCTCGAACAGCAGCATCAATCCGGCGCCGGCGATGGTCAGTGCAATCAGGATGGTGACGACACCGCCGGCCGCCAGTCGCAGCCGCAGCGAACCCCAGCTCACGATGGCGTCTCCGGCACCAGATAGCCGAAGCCGCGCCGGGTCGCGATCAGGTCGGGACCGAGTTTTTTACGGACGCGGCCGACGAGCACCTCCAGCGCGTTCGAGTCGTGGTCCTCGCCGTGACCGTAGACGTTCTCGTCCAGCTCATGCTGCGACACCACACGGCCGCGGTGGCGCAAGAGGTAGGCGACCAGGCGGTATTCCAGCGGAGACAAGGCCACCGGGACGCCGCGCACGCTGACCTTCATCTGGCGCTCGTCGAGCTCGATGTCGCCCGCGACCACCAGCGAAGAGGCGTGACCGGCGGAGCGGCGCACGATCGAGCGAAGTCGCGCCAGCAACTCCTCCATGCGGAACGGCTTGGGCAGATAGTCGTCGGCGCCGGCATCGATGCCGTCCACGCGCTCGGCCCAACTGCCGCGCGCGGTCAGGATCAGAATGGGCATGGTGCGGCCGTTGGCGCGCCAGCGCCTCAGCACCGCCAGACCATCCATGCCCGGCAGTCCGAGATCGAGGATGACGGCGCCGTAGTCCTCGGTATCGCCGCGGAACCAGGCTTCCTCGCCGTCGCGGACGGCTTCGACCACGTAGCCGGCCGCCTTCAGCGCACCTTCGACGTCGGCTGCGATGCGCCGGTCGTCTTCGACAAGCAGCAGACGCATTACTTCTCCTTGATCTTCTCGATCTTGCCGCTGCGCGCGTCGACGTAGACTTCATACAGGCGGCCCGTGCCGTCGACGACCCGGAATTCGTAAAGCCAGCGACCGCGCTCTTGCTCGATTTTGACGCCGGCAACCTCGCCGGGCAGCTTGTCGCGCGCGGCGGCCATAATCTCGGCGAGCGACTTGATCTCGCCGGCCGCGACCGCGCGGCGGACCGCTTCGGGCGCACCTTTGTCGGACTCGCCGGCCATTGCGACGGGCGCCGCCGCAAGCAGCGTGCCTGCCATCAGCAAGATCGCAAGAAATCCGGAACGTTCGCGCAGTCGCATGGGCGGACCATGCCCTAATCGACCTGACAAGTAGCTGACATGGATCAACGGGAAGTCGTCAGCGAGGTTCTGCCATGGTCATTCCCGGCCGGACGTCCGGTCACCCAAATACAAACGGAATTCTGAAAGGACAACGACCATGCGCAAGACCATCATCCTCGGTGTCATCGCGGCCCTGATCGGCTTCATGGCCGCGGCCCAGGCCAGCAGCGACGCCGAGCGGGCAGGGAGCAACGGCAGCGAGCTGACCTCCACGGACACCGACAACCGCGGCAACGCGATTGCACACGAGAAGCGCGAGCGGGCCGAGCACCGCATGCGTGATCGCAGCGACGACGATGTCTACGGACACGGCAAGGAGGCTCGCGAGCACAAGCACCGGAAGCACGTCGATCACGACTGACACGCAAGCCTCGCTTGCAGCGGGAGGAGCTGGCGGCCATGCCGCCGGCTCCTTTTGCATTTTCGGGCGCAATGCCTCGGTTGCATTCGCTCATGTCACCGTTGCCTGACAACTCGCTGACATCGCCCGACAGGCGGCCGTCAGCACCTTCCTGCCAACGTTAGCGCATCGCCTCGCCGCATGATGCGGCCGGACGCTGCACACAGGAGAACCCCATGCGAACGATCGCCACCGTCACCATTGCCACCGCCTTGCTTGCCACCGCCGCGACCGCTCACGCCGGCAGCCTCGGTCGTCCCTGCACCGCCACGCAGCAGAGCCAGTGGCTCTCGATCGACGATCTGCAAGCCAAGATCGAAGCCCAAGGTTACACCGTGAGGAATGCGAAGCTGAAAAACGCCTGCGGCGAGTTCTACACGCGCGACAAGAACGATCAGCAGGTCGAGCTGTTCGTCGACCCGACGAACGGCAAGATCGTCGGTCAGCGCTGAGGGGTCGGCGAGATGGAGAGGCTGAATTTCACGACCGATGCCGGCGGCGTGCCGCCGGCATCGGTCAAGGTCTGGGACCCATTCGTGCGGGTATTCCACTGGTCGCTGGCGGGGCTGTTCCTGCTCGCATATATGACCGGCGATGACATCGTGAAGGTGCACATCGCCGCGGGCTACGCAATTGCCGGATTGCTGGCGCTGCGGATCGTGTGGGGCTTCGTGGGTCCACCCCATGCGCGCTTCAGCGCGTTCTTGCGGTCGCCACGCGCGGTGCTCGCCTATCTGCGTGACGTGGTGCTGCTCAGGGCGCCGCGCTATCTCGGTCACAATCCGGCTGGTGGCGCCATGATCGTGGCGCTGATCGTACTGTTGATCGGCACCTGCACCACCGGCCATATGATGACGACCGATGCCTATTGGGGCTCGGAGATGCTTGAAGACGTGCATGAAGCGCTCGCGAACCTCACCATCGGTCTTGTCGTTGTCCACGTGCTTGGCGTGCTGGTGGCGAGCTTCGAGCACCGCGAGAATCTGGTGAAGGCCATGATAACTGGCAGCAAACGCGGGGCTTGAGCATGGTGGGTGGCTTGCCCTACCTTGCTCGCCCGCGCCGATGTCTATGCCCGCTTCATCCGCATCGGCGACGGCCCCGACCAGGTGCACGTCGCCGCCGTCGGCAAGGAGCTGATCAAGCGTGGCGGCGTGATGGCGGGGTAGGCGCGGTGCCCTCGTGCGCAAGAGCTGGATACGATAGCAAATTCGGCGCGCGAAACTTTAAGTAGCCGGCCCGTGATCCCCGCGTGCAGCCTGTGCCGCGTTGCGCGTAAAAGTTGTTTTATTTCAGCTATTTGCAGGCAAATCCCCGTAGTTCTACGCAGCCGTCGTTAAGTTTAACGTGGGACCTTCACGGGTACTATTTTGCCAAGCGCCGAATTATGGCGCGTGGCCCAACGAGGCCATGTGAATCCGTTGCTGCTCCTTTCCGCGCGAAGTGTTCGATCCGCTCCCCGCTGAAGTGAGATCCACGAGGTTGCTTGGAATCTCGGAGTTTTGGCCCGGATTTGAACGCGGCAGCTCCGATCCCAGAGAGGGGTAAGGAAATGCCTGGTATCAATGCGTCCGCGCAAAGCGCGACGGTATGGAGCATCCGCAATCTGCTCGTAGCGGCGGTGTCGCTGCTCGCCCTCTTCGGCATCGGCCTCTCCGGCTATGTCTTGCGCAATGCCAGTCAGGAGCGGGCCACGGCCTCCGAGGCCGCGTCCGTCAACGAGATCGCAGACCTCCTGCTCGATAGTGCCGGGCAATGGGCCCGCGAGCGCGGCGCGACCAATCTGGCGCTCAATGCGGCGGATCCGGTCGCGGACGCTCAGAAGACGACGATCGCAGACTTCCGCAAGCGTGGCGACCAGCCGTTCGAGCAGGCGCTGGTCCGGCTGGCTGCGCGACACTTCGCCAACAAGGACCAGATGGTGGCCGGCGCGAAGAGCGCGCATGAGCAACTCGCCGCCCTGCGGACTCGTGTGGATGCCGAACTCGCAAAGCCCTTCAGCGCGCGCGACAAGACCGTCGTCTCGCAATGGGCTCCCACCATCACCGCGCTCATCACCGGGAGCCAGGCGCTTCGCGTGGCCGCGGCGATGGAGGAGGACGACATCCAGTCGCGCCTGTCGAGCTTGCAAAACCTCAAGCATTTTCTCTGGATCATGAGCGAGTTTCTCGGCCGCGAGCGCGCGGCCGTGGCAGGGCTGGTCGCCGCGGGACGACCGATGACCTCGCAGGAAATCGGCAATCTCGCCGCCTTCCGCGGCCGCCTCGAGGGCGCCTGGGACTATGTCCAGGCCTATGCCGCAAAGTCGTCGGCGCCGGCGGCGATCGTCGCGGGCAGGGACCGCCTGCGCGAGAGCGTCTTCGGCCGCTTCGAGGAAACCCGCAAGGCGGTCTATGGCGCAGGCGCATCCGGCGGAAGCTATCCGATCTCGTCGGCTGACTGGTTTAGCCAGTCGACCAAGGCGATCGACGATGTGATCGCGCTCAGCGCAACCGCCAGCGACGAGGCTGCAAAGCTCACCGATCTCGCCCAGCGCACCAGTCTCCATACGCTGCTCCTCAACGCCGCCCTCATGGCCCTGTCGATCATGATGGCAGCCGGCACGCTGTGGATCGTCTTCAACCGCATCGTCAGCTCCGTCGGCCAGATGACCGCGGCGATGAGCGAAATCGCCGGAGGCAACGCCTCGGTCGAGGTGCCCTGCACGCAGCGGCGCGACGAAATGGGCGCGATGGCGCGCGCACTGCTCGTCTTCAAGCAGAACGCCGAAACGGTTCGCGCGATGCAGGCCGAGCGCGAGGCGCAGGAAAAATCGGCGCAGGCCGAGAAGGCCGCCGCGATGAACCGGCTTGCCGACGAATTCGAAGCCAGGATCGGGGAAATCGTCGAGACCGTGTCGTCGGCCTCGACCGAGCTCGAGGCCTCTGCCAAAACGCTCACCGCGACCGCCGACCGATCGCAGCAACTGGCAACCGCGGTGGCCGCTGCATCCGAACAGGCGACGGCCAACGTTCAGTCGGTGGCTTCGGCGACCGAACAGCTCACCTCCTCGGTGAGCGAGATCAGCAGGCAGGTTCAGGAGTCCGCGAACATGGCGAGCGCCGCCGTCGATCAGGCGCGCAGCACCAATGCGCGCGTCAGCGAATTGTCCGCCGCTGCCGGCCGCATCGGCGACGTCGTCGAGCTCATCAACACGATTGCGGGCCAGACCAATTTGCTCGCGCTCAACGCCACGATCGAGGCGGCGCGCGCCGGCGAGGCCGGCCGCGGGTTTGCGGTGGTCGCCTCGGAAGTGAAGGCGTTGGCCGAGCAGACGGCCAAGGCAACCGGCGAGATCAGCCAGCAGATCTCGGGCATCCAGGCCGCGACCGGCGAGTCGGTCGGCGCGATCAGGGCGATTTCCGGGACCATCGAACGGCTGTCGGAAATCTCCTCCACCATTGCAGCCGCGGTGGAAGAGCAGGGCGCGGCGACACAGGAAATCTCCCGCAACGTGCAGCAGGCCGCGCAAGGTACCCAGCAGGTTTCGTCGAACATCGCCGATGTCGAACGCGGTGCCGGCGAGACCGGCTCCGCCTCCTCGCAGGTACTGTCAGCGGCGCAGATGCTGTCCGGCGACAGCAGCCGGCTCAAGGTCGAGGTCGCCAAATTCCTCGATTCCGTTCGTGCGGCCTGATGCTTTCACCCGTCCTCCACGGCAAGTCCTTCGCCATGAACATACCAGTCCGCGCGTGAGGCCCGGCGCCGTCCGCTGCGGGAACATTCTTCCAAGGTTGAACTGTCGCCATCGCGCTGTATAACGGCGTTCGGGTGCTCGCTGCATTTTGCCGCGACAGGTCAAGCGATGGTCGGGCCGCCACGCGGAAAGCGTGCGCCCATGAACGACAGTCCTCCCCTTGATGATCTGCCAAAGGCCCAGCGGCTGGCGGAACAGGCCCTCAGCACCCTTCAGCGGTTTCTGCATGTCGAGGCCGTTAGCGGCGGCGCTCTTCTCGTTGCTGCCGCGGCCGCATTGATCTGGGCCAATTCTCCATTCGCGCACAGCTATCACGCGTTCTGGAACCTTCCGCTCATGATCGGCGTCGGGGACCACATCTTTTCCAGGTCATTGCATTTCTGGGTCAACGACGCGCTGATGACGGTCTTCTTCCTCGTCGTCGGCATGGAAATTCGGCGCGAGGTTCACGAGGGTGCACTGAGCAGGCTCGATCAGGCCATCCTGCCGCTCGTTGCGGCGGCTGGTGGTGTCCTCGTCCCCGCGCTGATCTATCTGAGCCTCAACGGCGATCCGGCCAGGGGGCAGGGCTGGGCCGTGCCGACAGCAACTGACATTGCCTTTGCCGTCGGGGTGCTTGCACTGCTCGGACGAAAGGTCCCGGTCAATGTGCGGGTCTTCCTGCTGGCGCTGGCGATCATCGACGACATCATTGCGGTCCTCATCATTGCGGTCTTCTACACCTCCGGTCTTCAGCCTGGCGGGTTCGCCATCGCGGCAGTTGGCGTTCTCGCGACTTTGGGATTTCAGCGCATCGGGATCGGCTCTGCGCTCCCTTATTTGCTGCCCGGCTTTCTGGTCTGGGTCGGATTCCTGGTGGCCGGGATCCATCCGACTCTTGCCGGTGTTGTCCTCGGGCTGATGACTCCGGCGATTGCGCTGCCGATGCGGGAGCCGCCGCTGGAGGTCGTGTCGCGCGTTCTCAAACAATTGCGAAGCAGCGATGCGCTCGAGGCAAGGGATACGCACCGGCTGGAGCAGCCGCTGCGAGACCTGCGCGTAGCTCACCGAGAGATACTGCCGCCTGTGTCACGGGTGCAGATGGCGATGCATCCGTGGGTCGCTTACGGCGTCATGCCGCTCTTCGCGCTGGCGAATGCCGGCGTCGAGCTGACGGGCGCTGGCCCTCCTGCCGGGGGCCATCTGGTGATGGTCGGCACCGCGCTTGCCCTGGTCGCCGGTAAACCGATTGGCGTCGTTGGCGCGACCTGGGTCGCGGTACGGCTGGGCTGGTGTCGCCTTGCTCCCGGAGTTTCGTGGGGTGGCGTCTGGCTGGTCGGTCTGCTGGCCGGCATCGGCTTCACCATGTCGATCTTCATCTCGATGCTCGCTTTCTCCGAAGAGGGATTGCTGCGCGCCGCGAAGCTGGGCGTGCTCTGCGGTTCGCTCATCGCCGCCACGCTCGGACTCGGGTGGGGCGCCGTCTACGTTCGACGTCAGTAGGGTGAAATCCAATGCCGTTTAAAGCTTCGCACGTCTCCTTCGTCTCGTTCGCCGTGGAGGTACTGCCCTCCGGCGTTTGCCAAGTGATGATCGTCGAGACCGGCCTGCATCTGAATCCGAAGCATCCTTCGTACAACCGGTCCGCCGTCGAAACCCTTATTGCGTCGGCGCGGGACTACGCTCGCGCCAACATAGAAGGTCCGGCCTCTATCAGGCTTGTTTCAACCCAAAGCGGGGAAATCTGATCGTCCGGTCGGCGATCGCCGGACGAGCTGCTGACGATCGCCGACGAGCCGGTCGAATGGGCGTGCGGCAACCTCAGTGTCCGCCGCCCGTCGGTGCGGCCTTCGGCTTGCCGGTCAGCAGCAGTGCGATCCCGGCGAGCAGGAGCACGATGCCGACCACGGCAAAGGTGTCGCTGAAGCCCATCACCAGCGCCTGCTGCCTGATCGTCTTGCCGAGCGCAATGATGGCCTGATGCCGTGCGCCGGCCGCATCGGTCATGCCGTGCGCCATGAAGTAGTCCGTCATCGCAGCGATCCGCTCGCGCACCTCCTCACGGCCGAGATCGACGCTCTGACCGATGATGTTGGAATGGAACTGCTCGCGCTTGGTCACGATCGTGGAGAGCAGCGCGGTGCCGATCGCGCCCCCGAGGTTGCGCATCATGTTGGAAATGCCGGAGGCCGCGGGTGCATCCTGCGGCGCCACGCTGCCGAGCGAGATCGCGCTCAGCGGCGTCAGCAACAGGGCCTGGCCGACGGCGCGGACGATATTGGGGATCAGGAACTGGTCGCCGGAATAGTCCGGCGACATCGCCGTGTTGAGGAACGAGCTCGCTGCAAAGATCGCCGTGCCGGCAAAGGCGATCAGGCGGATGTCGAAGCGCTGCATCAGCTTCGGCACCAACGGAATCAGCAGGAGCTGCGGCAGACCGGTCCAGGCCAGCACGGTGCCGATCTGCTCGGCATTGTAGCGCTGCACCTGGCCGAGATAGGCCGGCAGCAAATAGATCGAGCCGAACAGGGCAAAGCCGATGAAGACGCCCGCGAGGGTGCCGAGCCCGAAGCTCCGTTGGGTCAATAGCCGCAGGCGCAGCAGCGGCTTCTCGATCAGCAACTCGTTGGCGACGAACACGGCGAGACTGACTGCGGCCACGACCGCGAGCTTCACGATGAAGGGCGAGCCGAACCAGTCGTTCTTGTTGCCTTCTTCGAGCACCGCCTGCAGCGCGGACAATCCGATCGCCATGGTGGCGATGCCGAACCAGTCGCCCTCGCGAAGCAGGCCGAGGTTCAGCGGCTGCCGCTCGAGCGTCAGATAGAGCAACGTCACCATCACCGCCGTGGGCACGACGTTGACGAAGAAAATGGTCTGCCAGCCGTAATTCTCGGTGAGGTAGCCGCCGATGGTGGGCCCGATGGCGGGTGCAAAGGTGACCGCTAGCGAAAACATGGCAAGCCCGATCGGTTGCTGGGCCTTCGGCAGCTTCGTGAAGACCAGCGTGAACGCCATGGGGATCAACACGCCGCCGAAAAATCCCTGGAAGGCGCGGAACGCGATCATGGTCGGAAGATCGGTGGCGAAGGCGCAGGCGACCGAGAAGGCGGCGAACAGGCTCGCAAAGCTCAGCATGATGTTGCGGAAGGAAAACACCCGGCTGAGATAATCGGTGAGCGGAATCACCACGATCTCGCCGATCAGATAGGAGGTCGAGATCCAGGAGCCGTTGTCGACGCCGGTGCCGATGCCGCCCTCGATATTGAGCAGCGAGGCATTGGTGATCTGAATGTTCAGGATCGCCATGAACGCGCCGACCATGGCGGCGAGGATGGCGACCCACACGGTCGCGCTGGCGCGTGCGGGTTGGGTGGTTAGCGGGACCGGCGTTGGCGCCTTGCGCGCTGCCGGTGTCGGGTTGGCGAGGACGAGGTCTGACATGACATCACCTTGGGAATCACCTTTGCGATGCGAGCTGCGCCAGAGCGGGCGCGGGAGATGTGGGCTGCGAAGCTTCCTTCACGCCCGGCTTGGTCTGAATTCGCGGAATGACCGACATGCCAGGCCGCAATCCGGCCGCTTCGCTGTCGAGCAGGATCTTCACGGGTATGCGCTGCACGATCTTGGTGAAGTTGCCGGTGGCGTTATCAGGCGGCAGCAGCGCGAATTCCTGACCGCTCGCCGGAGCGAGGCTGTCGACATGACCCTGCACGGCCTTGCCCGGGAACATGTCGACCTCGATGTCGACCGGCTGGCCGGCGCGGACCTGGCCGAGCTGGGTTTCCTTGAAATTGGCGATGACATAGGCGCCATCAGACGGCACCAGCGACATCAATTGCGTGCCGGCCTGAACGAACTGGCCAACGCGCAAGGTGCGGTTGCCGACGATGCCATCGATCGGCGCGCTGATCGTGGTGTAGGAGAGATTGAGTTCGGCCTGCCGTTGCAGCGCCTTGGCACGCGCGTCCGCCGCCACGGCTTGCGCCAGCTCCGCCTTCAGGAGCTCAACCTGCCCTTGGGCAGAGGCGAGGTTCGCCTTGTCGCGTTCGATGGACGCGAGCGCAGCCTTGTCGCGCGCCTCCGCGTTCTGTGCATTCTGCAGGCTGCCATAGCCCGTGGTCGCGAGGTCGGTATAGCGCTTGTTTTCCTGGGCGGTGAACACGCGCGCCGCCAGGTCGACATTGAGCGTTGCCTGCGCGGCATCGATCACGGACTGCTGCACGTCGAGCTGCGCGTGCTTGCTGGCGACCGCTGCGGCAGACGCGGCGACGTCGGCCTTGGCCTGATCGAGCGCGACCTTGAAATCGCGGTCGTCGATCCGCGCCAGCAACTGGCCCGCCTTGACGTGTTGATTGTCGCCCGCAAGGACCTGGCTCAGATAGCCTGAGATTTTTGGAGCAATCGTAGTGTTGTCGGCCTTCACATAGGCGTCGTCGGTCGAAACGGTGAAGCGTCCGACGGTCCAGTAGTCCCAGCCATACCAGGAGGCGGCGGCGAGCAGGGCAAGGGCGGCGCCGGCAATGACGGCGCGCTTGAGCCCGCCCTTTCGTGCCTGCGGCGCAGGCGCTGGCTCAACCTCGGTGACAGGAATCGGTGCGGGAACCCCGGAATCGCCTGTTTCAGCCGGCAGGTCGCGACCGGATTGGAGAGCGGTGACTTGAGCGGTAGCGAGTTGGGCGCCCATGGCGGGCCTCCATGAATTAGGAAACTTGATATTTTCCAAAATAGGCCCCATAGTCGGACTGTCAATGGAATGACAGCCATCATGGAAAGGCATGACTGACCCATGGCGATCACGAAGGCGAGAGCAACGCCCAGAACAAAGTCCGGAAGTTCCGGATCAGAGGCGCCGCGCGGCCGTGGCCGGCCGCAAGCCCGGTCAGATGAGGAGACTCGCACCGTGATCCTCGACGCCGCCCGACACGAATTTGCGTCGGCGGGCTATGCGGCGACCAGCATTGAAAGTGTGGCGCGCGGTGCCGGCGTATCCACGAAGACGCTTTACCGGCTGATCCCGAACAAGGCGGCGCTGTTCGAGGCGACGATCACCAACCGGCTCGATCGCTTCGCATCCCAGGTCCGACTCAAGGGGTGCGACGGCGATGACGTCGAAACCGCGTTGCGAGAGGCGCTGATCGCCTGCGGCGAGTTGATCCTCGACGAGGATGTCATCGCGCTCCAGCGCACGATCCTCGGCGAAAGCAAGAATTTTCCCGAGCTGGCACAGACCTTTTACCAGAAGGCGATCAGGCGCACCGAAAGCACGCTTGCGAGTTGGCTGAAGGCGCAGGCGGCGCGTGGTCTCATCGCGATCGGCGATGTCGACGTCGCTGCCGGCATGTTGCTCGGCATGCTCGCGTTTCAGCCGCAACGCGCCGCGCTGTTCGGCCGTGCAGCCGTGCCGAGCCGGAAGGAACTGAAGCGGCGTGCACGCATGTGTGCCGCATTGTTCGTGAAGGGCGTCTCGTCGGGCCGCTGACGATTTGGCAAGCCGAGAGGGCCGAGGAATTGGACGTGCCCGTCCTGAACGAACGTCTTCATAGCTGGCTCCGGAGATACCTCGCGTAGCCTGCCGGCTTACGCGAGATATCCGGACACGCCGTCCCACAACAGCTTCACTGCGGTGACGACCAGCAGTGCGTAGCAGGCCCGGAAGATCTGTTTCTGGTCCAGCTTTCCGTGAAGCCGCCAGCCCAGCCAGACGCCGCCGGGAATGGCGAGCAGGCAAGCCGCCATTACGATCCAGACATTGCCCGCGGGTCGCACGAGCAGCAGCCACGGCACCGCCTTGGTCGCATTGCCGACCGTGAAGAACAGGCTCGTCGTTCCCGCATAGACTTCCTTGCTGAGGCCAAGCGGCAACAGGTACATCGCAAGCGGTGGCCCGCCTGAATGCGCGACCATGGTCGTGACGCCGGAGGCGAGGCCAGCCGCGACTGCCTTTGGCGACGAACGCTCGCGAATGGTCACCCCCGAACCTGCGGCAAACCACATGCCGACGAAGACCAGGGTGACGACCGCCATGACGATCGCCACGGCGCGGTGGTCGAGCACGCGGAATAGCAGATAGCCGCATCCGATGCCGATCAGGAGTCCGGGCAACAGCAGCGCAAGATCCGGCTTCGACCAGGTCGACGGCTTCCAATAGCGAAGTGCGAACAGGTCCATCGCGATGAACAAGGGTGCGAGCAGCCCGCCGGCGGTCACCGGGTCCATCACGAGGGACAGCAGGGGAATGCCGACGATTGAAAACCCGCCGCCGAAGGCGCCCTTCATGAAGCAGATCAGGAATACGCCGGCGAAGGCGATGAGGACCGTGCTGACTGTCAGCTCCATGGGACTGCTCCAGAACCTATCTCAGTGCAATCGGTGCAATTGTTCGATAAGAGGTACAATGTTCGGAGTTTAATAGCGGAGCAATCGAAACATTGAACTCGGTGCAATTTTGTCGGGCCAACGACCCCGGTGTCGTCCCAATCTGGCCATCGGCGCGAACCAATTAGGCCACAACGCTCCTCAACCTTAGGTGTGCTCGGGCGAGGCCATGGGGGAACGTGGCCCGCCGATCAGGGGTGGCATCAATGGATAACGTGGAGCGGTCCTTCGCGGCCGCGGTCGCGACGGGTTTTGTCGTGCTGGTTTTCGGCCTGATCTTGCTGGCGCTGATGTAGGCCGGTCTCGTCAATGGCGTGACCGCGAGGTGGAACGGGCGCGCCGAAAAATGCGCGATCTTGCTCCGCAATCGCAAATGCGGACGAGAATCGGCGCTTTTCTGAGGGGTTTCGCAGCGGTTGATCCCACACGCTGCGACGATGGCATAATGCCACTGATTTGCCCGACGGGTCAAGCCATATTTCGAAAAATCCGCAATGCCGTGCCGGCTCCCCGGCTACTGTGCATGGGGTTGTTTTCGGCGTTTTTCCCGGACGGCCCCGGAACCCGCCGGTGGAACCCGGTTCCGGCAGGTATCCGAAGGGCCGCAACCGTTACGCGGGTTCCCCGGCCCGCCGGCTACCGCTTAACGGAATATTTGGCTCCCCGGGTCAATTGTTGCGCAATTGGGCATTCCGCCCCAGGTCCGATTTCCGATCAGGAGCCACCTCATGCGCAGAACGTCGATGAAACTGCTGCTGCCCGTCCTCGCGACCGCGTTTGTGGGAACCGCCATGGCAGGCGACAACGCATCCAAGGATGACGCCGTTGCCATGGTCAAGAAGGCCGTGGGCTTCATCAAGGATCAGGGGATCGACAAGGCCTATCCGGAGATCTCCAGCAAGAGCGGATCGTTCCACGATCGCGACCTCTATGTGGTCGTCTATCAGCTCGACGGCGTGGTACTCGCGCACGGCTCGAACATGAAGTTCGTCGGCAAGAACATGATCGACGCCCAGGACGTTGACGGCAAGCCGTTCGTCAAGGAACGGGTGGAGCTCGCGTCCAAGCATGCGTCTTTCTGGCAGGACTACAAGTTCGTCAATCCCGTGAGCAAGAAGGTCGAGCCGAAGGAGATGTACTGCGAGAAGCTGGACAACACCGCGGTTTGTGCCGGGATCTACAAATCCTGACATCTTGCGGTCCAGAGTTTTGGGCCGCCGACAAAGCTAAAGGGCTGACATGCTGGGCGGGTTCAAGAACGCGGGATTGTCCTGGAAGGTTCAGGTCGCGCCGGCTTTTCTCATCGTCGTCATGATCGGTCTCGGCGGATTTGCGCTTCAGGCCCTCAGATCGAACCATGCCGCCGTCGATGCCCTGTTCTCTGGACCGATACGGCAATCAGAACTCGCCAACGAGCTGACGGCGCGGGCTTGGGTTGCCCACGCCAAGCTGTATCGCCTCGCGGCCATCGCGGCCAATGAGACCGACGAGAAGAAGATTGCGGCCATGGCAAAGGAGGCATCCGCCGCGGTTGCCGCCATCCCGGACGCCCTGAAAGCCGTTCAGGCAGATGCGGGCGGTGCGCAGGACGTCGACAAGCTCAATGCCGTGGTTGCGGGCTACGTCAAGCAGGCCACCAATGCGATTGACATGGCGGACGGCGACGCCGGTTCGGCCATGATGTTCATCAAGGGAGCGGAGCGGAATTTCGCCGAGGTCGAGAAGCTCGCAGATGCGCTGATCCTGCGGAGCACCGAAACGAAGGATCGCGAGATCGCGCGTGCCGGCATCGTGCTCGAGCAACAGCAGTGGCTGCTTGCGGTTGCACTCGCGATCATCGGACTCGCCGGAATCGCCGTTTCATTCGTCGTCGGCCGAAGCATTTCCCGCCCGGTGATCGCAATGTCGAAAGCGATGCGCGAACTTGCGCTCGGCAATTTCGATGTTCGGCTGCCTGGCCTGGAACGCAAGGACGAGGTCGGCCAGATGGCGCACGCGGTCGAGGAATTCAAGGTTCGGGCCATCGCCAAGGCTGAGAGCGAGACCGCCGAGCGCGAGAAGAAGAATTTGGAGGCGGCGACCGCACGGCGTGCCGAACTGCACAATCTGGCGGACACCTTCGAGGCCGCCGTCGGCGGCATCATCGAGAACGTCGCCTCGGCGTCGGGTGAGCTGGAAAGCGCGGCCGCCGCCCTGACCAGGTCGAGCTCGGAAACCCGGCAGCTCAGCACCGTCGTGACGGCCGCTTCGGGCGAGACATCGGCCAACGTTCAGTCGGTAGCGTCCGCGACCGAGGAGATGGCAAGCTCGATCCACGAGATCGGCTGCAGGGTAGTCGATTCGAACCGTATCGCCGACGAGGCGGTCGAACAGACCAAGCAGACCGATGCGCGCATGATGGAATTGTCGAACGCGGCAAATCGCATCGGCGACGTGACCCAATTGATCACGAGCATCGCCGAACAGACCAATCTGCTGGCGCTCAACGCCACCATCGAAGCTGCCCGCGCGGGGGACGCCGGCCGGGGTTTTGCAGTGGTGGCCCAAGAGGTCAAGGCGCTCGCGTCGCAAACGGCCAAGGCGACCGGCGAGATCAGCGCCCAGATCGCAGACATGCAATCAGCAACCAAGGACTCGGTGCTGGCAATCAAGGAAATCAGCGGCACGATCGGTCGGGTCTCCGAGATCGCCACTGCGATTGCCGCTGCCGTGGAGGAGCAGGGGGCCGCGACGCAGGAGATTTCCCGCAACGTGCAGCAAGCGGCGCACGGTTCGATGCAGGTTGCATCGAACATCGCCGACGTCAACCGCAGCGCCGAAGATACCGGCTCGGCGTCTTCGAAGGTGCTAACCTCCGCTGAATTGCTCCTGAGCGAGAACAAGCGCCTCAAGGAGGAGATGGCCCGGTTCCTGGCCACGGTTCGGGCTGCATAACGCCGGTTCCGATGTTAGTCTTCCGCCCGACCGTCACATCGCTGGCGATGCGGTCGGGGGATTGCAATGGTCTACCGCCACACCATCGATGCCACGAGCTACACCTTCCCGGATTTGCGCGACCTGCTCGCCAAGGCGACGCCGCCGCGCTCGGGCGACCGGCTGGCCGGGATCGCCGCTGGCAGCGCCGAGCAGATGATCGCGGCCCGCATGGCGCTCGCGGACGTTCCGCTCGCGACATTCCTGTCGGACGCCGTCATTCCCTATGAAGCGGACGAAGTCACCCGCCTGATCATCGATACGCATGACGTCAGCGCCTTCGCTCCGGTTGCCTCCATGACCGTCGGCGGCTTTCGCGACTGGCTGCTGTCGGATGCCGCGACCACGGCAGGCCTCAAGCGGCTGGCGCGCGGCATCACGCCAGAGATGGCGGCCGCCGTCTCGAAGCTGATGCGCAACCAGGACCTGATCCTGGCGGCGCGCAAATGCGAGGTGGTCACCTCCTTCCGCAACACCATCGGCTTGAAGGGGCGGATGAGCACGCGCCTGCAGCCAAACCATCCCTTCGACGATGCCAAGGGCATCACGGCGTCGATCCTCGACGGCATCTTGCTGGGCTCGGGCGATGCCTGCATCGGCATCAATCCGGCCAGCGACGATCCGGCCGTGATCGCGCAATTGCTGCGGCTGCTGGACGAGATCATCGCGCGGCTGAAGATCCCGACCCAGGGCTGCGTGCTGACCCACGTCACGACGACGCTGTCGCTGATCGGGCAGGGCGTGCCGGTGGACCTCGTCTTCCAGTCGGTTGCCGGCACCGAGGCCGCCAACCGCAGCTTCGGCATCGACCTCGCGCTGCTGAAGGAGGCCCACGAGGCCGGCCTGTCGCTCAGGCGCGGCACGGTCGGGCAGAACGTCATGTATTTCGAGACCGGGCAGGGCTCGGCCCTGT
Source organism: Bradyrhizobium guangdongense (assembly GCF_006483445.1). Classification (GTDB taxonomy): domain Bacteria; phylum Pseudomonadota; class Alphaproteobacteria; order Rhizobiales; family Xanthobacteraceae; genus Bradyrhizobium; species Bradyrhizobium guangdongense_A. Next base: position 31,377 of record NZ_PPPT01000102.1, read on the forward strand.
CGGCCAACGCCCATCACGGTGTCGACCAGCAGACCTGCGAGGCGCGCGCCTATGCGGTCGCCCGCGCCTTCGATCCGCTGCTCGTCAACAGCGTGGTCGGCTTCATCGGCCCGGAATATCTCTATGACGGCAAGGAAATCATCAGGGCAGGGCTGGAAGACCATTTTTGCGGCAAGCTGCTCGGCCTGCCGCTCGGGGTGGACATTTGCTACACCAACCATGCCGAAGCGGACCAGGACGACATGGACAATCTGCTGACGCTGCTGGCGGCCGCCGGCGTCACCTTCATCATGGGGGTGCCGGGCGCCGACGACGTCATGCTTAACTACCAGTCGACCTCCTTCCACGACGCGCTCTATGTCCGCGACGTCTTCGGCCTGCACCGTGCGCCGGAATTCGACGATTGGCTGGCCTCGACCGGCATTGCAGGCGCCGATTTCCGGATTGCCGGCGATGCGGGGCTGCTGCCCGATTTTGCTTCACGGCTGATTGCCTAGCTTCGGCCCGGAATTCGCATAAAGTGGGCAGGCTGGCGTGAACCGGCGAAACTATTGGCACGTCTCAGGAATTAGGACGGTGCCACAATATTGAGGAATTTGAGGACCAGCGTTACGTTATGTGTCTCTATGTCTGTTCTGCACGGTTTGTAGAAGGTCGTTGGGGGTAGTTGGATGCGCGCAAAAAGCAACGGAACGATCCGGCATATCCTGTTAGTGTTCCCACGCTACACGTCGTCCTTCGGCACGTTCGAGCACGCCTATCCGCTGACCGCCGGCGTCAAGGCGTTCATGCCGCCGCAGGGGCTGCTCTTGATCGCGGCCTATCTGCCCGAGGATTGGCAGGTCAAATTCGTCGACGAGAACCTGCGCCGCGCCACCAGGGAAGAGTTCGAGTGGGCGGACGCCGTCTTCGTCAGCGGCATGCACATCCAGCGCCAGCAGATGAACGACATCTGCAATCGCGCGCATGACTTCGATCTTCCGGTCGCCCTCGGCGGTCCGTCGGTCAGCGCCTGCCCCGACTATTATCCGTCGTTCGACTACCTCCATGTCGGCGAGCTCGGAGATGCCACCGACGAGCTGATCGCGCGTCTTGCGCGCGACACCTCGCGCCCCGAGCAGCAGGTCGTGCTGACGGCGAAAGATCGCGTCCCGATGACGGAGTTTCCGATTCCCGCCTACGAGCTCGCCGAGGTGAAGAAGTACTTCCTCGGCAGCATCCAGTATTCCAGCGGCTGTCCCTACCAGTGCGAGTTCTGCGACATCCCCGGCCTCTACGGACGCAACCCGCGCCTCAAGTCGCCGGAGCAGATCATCGCGGAGCTCGATCGCCTGCGCGCTTGCGGCTTCACCGACACGGTCTATTTCGTCGACGACAATTTCATCGGCAACCGCAAGGCGGCGATGGATCTGTTGCCGCATCTGATCGAGTGGCAGAAGAAGACGGGTTACGTGGTGCGGCTCGCCTGCGAGGCGACGCTCAACATCGCCAAGCGGCCCGAAATCCTCGAGAAGATGCGCGAGGCCTTTTTCATCACGATCTTCTGCGGCATCGAGACGCCGGATCCCGACGCGCTGCACGCCATGCAGAAGGACCACAACATGATGGTCCCGATCCTGGAAGGCGTGCGCACCATCAACTCCTACGGCATGGAGGTCGTGTCCGGCATCATCATGGGGCTCGACACCGACGGGCCGAACACCGCGGACGCGCTGATCGACTTCGTCGAGGAATCCCGCATTCCGCTCCTGACGATCAACCTGCTCCAGGCCTTGCCGAAGACACCCTTGTGGGACCGGCTCAAGCGCGAGGGGCGGCTGATCGAGGACGACGACAGCCGCGATTCCAACGTCGACTTCCTGTTGCCCTATGACGAGGTCGTGGCGTCCTGGAAGCGCTGCATGGAGATCGCCTACGCGCCGGCCAAGGTTCTCGAACGATACCAGTATCAATGCGACCACGTTTACGTGAATCGCCTGAAGATGCCGGTGCCCGACGAGATGAAGACCTGGCCCAACATCAAGCGCGGCCTGATCATGCTGCGCAACATCTTCTGGAAGGTCGGCGTGCTCGGCGACTACAGGCGCGAGTTCTGGAAGTTCGCGCTCGGCCGTATCAGGCGCGGCGACATGGAGGGCCTGATCGGCTGCACCATGATCGCGCACCATCTGATTTCGTTCGCGCGCGCGGCCTCGAGCGGCCAGCAGAATGCATCGAATTACTCGATCAAGCTGCGCGAGGCCGCCGTTCCCGCCGAATGATGCGACATGTCTAGTCCGGTCGAACGTAACGGCTCGACCCTCGACCTGCGGACGCTGACGCCGGCACGGGTGGCGCTCGGGCGCAGCGGCGCCAGCCTTCCCACAAAGCCGCTGCTCGATTTCACCCTGGCGCATGCGCGCGCCCGCGACGCCGTGCATGCCGCGTTCGACGTGGAGACGTTGATGGCCGAACTCGCGGCCGCGGGCCTCAACGCAATTCCGGTGCAAAGCCAGGCCGTGGATCGCCGCGACTATCTGCGGCGTCCGGACCGCGGGCGGCAACTCGATGCGGCCTCGGTCGATCGCCTCGCAGCCCTCGCAACAAGGCCGGGCGGACTTGCGATCGTGATCGGCGACGGGCTGTCGCCGACATCGGTGCATGCCCATGCGACCGCGCTCCTCAAGAGTCTGCTGCAACATCTCGGAGAGGGCGATGCTGTCGCCGTCGGCAATGTCGTTGTCGCATCAGGCGCGCGCGTGGCGCTGGGTGACGAGATCGGCGCCATCCTCGGCGCCGATATGGTCGTGATGCTGATCGGCGAACGGCCTGGCCTGTCGGCGCCGGACAGTCTCGGCGCCTATCTGACCTTTGCCCCGAAGCCGGGCCGCACCGATGCCGAGCGCAATTGCGTCTCGAACATCCACCGGGCCGGGCTCGGCTATGACGAGGCCGCCTTCAAGATCGCCTGGCTGATCCGCGAGGGACTGGCGCGCCAGGTCACGGGCGTGGCGCTCAAGGACGAAAGCGCCGACCGCGCGCCCCGCGCCGAATTGGCGCAGTTTGATTCGAATGGCGCGACGCCGGGCTGAAGGGCCGATTTCGACACATCTTTGTCAGTTTGGCCCCCTCCCGCGCGCTTGCTTGTGCGGGGGCGGACCTGCTAAACCCCGTGCGGCGATTTCCCGCGTATTTTCAAAGGGCAAGCCCCCCATCTGTATGGCGTTTTCAAGCCCGGTCGCGGGGTGCATCAAGCTCACCAATTGAGCCGATTTAGGAACTGGACAAGGCATGCTCGAAAAGCACAGCGAGAGTGAGGTTCATGTCGAGAAGGTCGAGCAGGGACCAGCGTCCTCCATCGCCTTCGGACTGGAGCGCCTCGGGCTGATTGCCGTCCAGGCGCCTGTGATCGCTTGTCTGGTGCTGATCGCGCTGATGGTCGGCGCCGTGTTCGGCATCGAGCGGATCAAGATCGACGATTCGCTGTCGCAGCTCTTCCGTTCCAACACCAAGGAATTCCGTCAGTACGAAGAGGTGACGAAGAAATTCCCGGCGGAGGAGTTCGACGTCCTCGTCGTTGTCGAAGGCAAGACCCTGCTGGCTCGCAACAACCTCGAGAAGCTGCGCGACTTCGTCACCGACATGCAGCTCGTCGAGGGCACGCGCGGTCTGGTCTCGCTGTTCTCCGCCCGCCAGGCGCCGGCGCCGGGCAAGTTGCCGGCGGCGCTATTCCCGGCGGAGCTGCCGCAAGGGGCGGACTACGACAAGTTCATCGACATCGTCAAAAGCAACGAGATCATCCGCGGCAAGCTGCTCTCCGAGGACGGCACGCTGGCGCTGATCGTGCTGTCGCTCGACCCGGCGGTGGTCGCCTCCAGCAAGCTCGGCGTCACCGTCGGCGAGATCCGCAAGCTGATGAAGGAGGATCTCAGCGACACCGGATTGAACGTGCAGCTCTCCGGCGTGCCGGTCATGCAGCTCGAAATCCGTAACGCGGTCGAGCGCGACGGCCTGACCTACAACATTCTCGGCATCCTTGCCGGCTGCATCATCGCCATCATCTTCTTCCGGAAGATCTCCTTCATGGTGGTGGCGGCGTTCCCGCCGATGATCGCGATCCTGCTGGCGCTGGGTGCGCTCGGCTGGGCCAATTTCAATCTCAACATGTTCCTGAACGTGATGACCCCGCTCATCATGGTCATCAGCTTCTCGGACTCGATGCAGCTCACCTTCGCAGCGCGCGACCGGCTGATCGCGGGGCAGGACAAGTACACCGCGTTCAAGAACGCGGTGCTGGTGGTCGGCCCCGCCTGCGTGCTGACGCACGGGACCGCCGGCATTTCCTTCATCGCGCTGCAATTCTCCGACTCCGACCTGATCCGCAAGTTCGGCGAGGCGGGCTTGGCCGCGACCATCATCGCGCTGATCGCGGTGCTGTCGCTGGTGCCGGTGTTCGGCGTCCTGTTCGTGCGCAATGAAAAGGTCTTTGCGGTCAAGTTCCAGAGCGCGGACGCCGGCGTCCAGGCGCTGCGCAATTTCTGCTATTGGATCGCGGTGCGCATGGTAGGCCGTCCCGGCCTGTTCAGCCTGATCGCGCTGCTGTTCGTCGCGGGTCTCGGCGTGATCTACGCCAGCCTCGAGCCGCGCTATCGGCTCGCCGACCAGGTGCCGGACAAGCGGCAGGCGGTCGCGGCCAGCAACCGGCTCGACGCCAAGCTGACCGGCGCCAATCCGGTCAACGTCCTGATCACATTCCCCAAGGGTGCAGATCTCTATTCGCCCGAGACCCTGCAAACCATCGCCGACGTCCATGCGACCGTCGAGAAGGCGGCCGGCGTCGGCAACGTCTGGTCGATCGAAACGCTGCGCCGCTGGCTCTCGGAAAAGGCGGGCAGCTCTGACGTCGCGACGCTCAAAGAGTATGTGAACGTGATCCCTGAGCATCTGGTGCGGCGCTTCATCGACGCCGAGCAGGATGCCGTCGTGGTCGCCGGCCGCGTTCCGGACAAGGACTCCAGCCAGTTGCTGCCGATCGTCGACAAGCTCGACGCCGAGCTCGACGTCGTCCGCAAGAAGCATCCCGGCTACGAGGTCGCGGTGACCGGTCTTGCCGCCATTGCCGCACGCAACTCGGCGAACATGATCGAAAAACTCAACCACGGGCTCACCATCGAATTCGCACTGGTCGCGATGTTCATCGGTCTCGCCTTCCGCTCCTGGGTCGTGATGCTGGCCTGCATCCTGCCCGGCATCTTCCCGGTGGTGCTCGCGGGCACCGTATTGTGGGTGCTCGGGGAGGGCCTGCAATTTGCCAGTGTCGTGGCGCTCACCGTCTCGTTCGGTCTCGGGCTGAGCGCGACCATCCACTTCCTCAACCGCTTGCGGCTGGAAGGCAAACCCGGCGTCTCCTCGGCGCTTGCGGTGGAGCGCGCGACTGTGCTGGTCGGACCTGCGCTGATCCTGACCACGGTGGTGCTGGCCTGCGGCCTCGTCGTCACCGTGTTCTCCGACCTGCCGTCGCTGCGGCTGTTCGGCTGGCTAGGGGCCTTCTCGATGGTGGCGGCGCTGGTCGCCGACCTCTTTATCCTGCGGCCGACGGCGATGTGGCTGATCAATCTGCACGAAAAGGTTCACGGGCCCGGCAAGTCCGCGATCTGAGCCGCGGGCGTGAGCGGCGCGCTCACGCCTCGACTTTTACGATCCCATACGGATTGAACTTGAAATCGCTCTCGCCGTAGTCCTGCTCCCGCGAGAGCGCGAGCTTGCGATCGTGCGCGGAGGCTGCATGTTGGCTCCTTGCTGATCATTGGCGAAGGCGCGAGTGGCCACGAAGAGTCCGGCGGCCTTGAGAAGATGTCTGCGAATTGGGTCCATGTCCGTAGCCATGTCAGTAAAAGGCCCCCGGCTCGCGAGAACCGGGGGCCGTATTCCCAGCACCGTGTGAAAGACGTCAGCCCTTCGTCATCGTGATGTTCACGCCGCGAATTTCGCCCTTGGAGCTGATCTGCACCGTCTGCTTGGTGCCGTTGGTGCGCAGCGACAAATTGGCGGCAAAACCGTTGGCCTCGACGAACACGTCGATCTGGCCGCCGCCGGCGGTACCCTGGAGGTTGCCGAAGATGTTGCGGCTGGACTCGCTCCAGTTGCCGGAGATCCGGTCGCCCTGGCTCGTCACGTCGCTGGTGAGGTCGAATTTGTAGCTGTCGCTGGCACAGTGCAGCGCCTGCTTCAGGCCGAGGCCGCTGGCGGCGACCTTGTAGTCCGCCTTGCAGCGGATGCGCTCGGTGGAGCCATCGGACAGCGACACCGTGCCGGTGCCGGTCCAGGCGCCGTCAAAGCCGGCAAACGGTCCGGACGACTGAGCCTGGCTCGCCGAGACCGAGAGGAGCAGCGCTGCGCCAATGCCGGCCGCCGTGATTGCCTGTCGTCCAAAGAATGTCATGTCGAATATCCCGTTTTCAGTAGTGACGCTCTCTCAAACAAGAACGTCTCGCCGCATCGAAAGTTTAGTGTTCCCCATACGGGGTCAGGTTCAAAGCCTGTCAACAGAGGCATCCGCAAAAATCAATTCTTCGCCAGCTTTGTGCGCGCTTTCGTCGCGCGCGTTCGCCCGGCGAGCAGGCGCGAGCGATGCATGTCTGCAACAGGTTGCACCTAAAACGAGGGGGGTCGAAATAATCCCGTAGTATCAAAATCTTACATCTGCCAAGGAGAATGGGCGAGAAAGCCTGATTTGCTGTCGCCGCGCCAATTTGGCCGCATTTGCCAGTGTTTCTGCTCTCTTCGCTGCTGCGTTTCCGCGGCAAAGCCATCAGAACAATCTATTCCGGTCGTTCGCCCAATGGTGTCCGGGATTGGAGCGATTCTGCCGTCAGAATGAAGGAACACTATGCGTAAATTTCTCCTCGCTCTCGCCCTGGTGTCGGCATCGCTCTCCACGGTGGCCGTCGCCCAGCAGCGCGGCACCGCTGACGAGCAAAAGGCCTGCACCCGCGACGTGCAGAAATTCTGCCGGCCCGTCATCGATCAGGGCGATTTCACCATTCTGGCCTGCCTGAAGGAGAATCGCTCGAAGATCTCGGCCGCTTGCGACCAGGTTCTGAAGACCCACGGTCAGTAAGCTCCGGCCCAATAGGCGCCTGGAGCGACCTCAACGCTATCCTGCGGGGCCCAAGCCCTGCAGGGTATTTGGCCCGCAGGGCGGGATATCGAGAGACAGGATTGGTTTTACGGCCGTATTCCCCTATATGGGGGCCGCGACGGTTCCGCGCCCAGCGTTAACCCGCGCAAAGCCCGAAAAACCTTGTCCAGCCAGACGATTGTTAACCAGTCCTCGATGACCTCTGCGAACGAATTGCGATCCGGAAAAGGTGACCGCGACGAGAATTTTCCCGTCGCGTCCTGGATCATTCATCCGCGTCATCGCGCCCTCATTCTGGCGTTCTACAACTTCGTCCGCACGGCTGACGACATCGCCGATCACGCCACGCTGAAGGCGGACGAGAAGCTCGCTTATCTCGACCTGTTCGAGCAGGAGCTGCTCGGCAATGGCGAAACCCAGGCCGAAGCCGTGATCCTGCGCCGTGCGCTGGCCGAGCGCGGCATGCCGCCGCGCCATGCGCTCGACGTGCTCGTCGCATTCCGGATGGACGTGACCAAGCTACGCTACGAGAATTGGGACGAGGTCATCCATTATTGCCGCTACTCGGCGATGCCGGTCGGCCGTTTCATGCTCGACGTCCATGGCGAGAGCACCTCGACCTGGGTGGCCTCCGACGCGCTCTGCGCCGGCCTGCAGATCAACAACCACCTGCAGGACTGCGGCAAGGATTTCCACGCGCTTAACCGCGTCTACCTGCCGCGCGATGCGCTGGCTGCGAGCGGCGCGTCCGTCGAGCAGCTCGGGCTCGATCACTCGCCGCCGGAGATGCTCGCCTGTCTCCAGGCGCTCGCCGCGCGCAACGAGTTGCTGCTCAACGAGAGCAAGTCGCTTTGCGCGGAGGTGAGGGATGTCCGCCTTGGCATCGACATCGCCGTGATCCAGGCCTATGCCGACCGCATCGTGCGCCTGTTGAAGGTGCGCGATCCCCTGCGCGAGCGTGTGCATCTCAACAAGTTCGAGTTGCTCACCTTCAGCCTCGCCGGGATCCTCGGCGAAATCGGCCGCCGCGCGATCGGGCGCCGGCCCGCCTCCAATGCGGGGGCCGCACATGACGCTTGAGGCGACTACGCCCGGCGCCAATTATGGCTCGACTGCGTCCGGCAGCTCGTTCTACGCCGCGATGCGCATCCTGCCGCACGACCAGCGCGAGGCGATGTTCCAGATCTACAGCTTTTGCCGCCAGGTCGACGACATCGCCGATTCCGACGGTCCGCGCGCCGAACGTCTCGCCGCACTCCAGGAATGGCGCAACGACATCGATGCGCTCTATCAGGGCCGTCCGCCGGCGCGGCTCAAGGACTACGTCGCCTCGGTGAAGACCTTTGGGCTGAAGCGCGAGGATTTCCTCGCCATCGTCGACGGCATGGAAATGGACGTGCCGCAGGATATCCGCGCGCCGGATATGGCGACGCTCGATCTCTACTGCGATCGTGTCGCAAGCGCCGTGGGGCGCCTGTCGGTGCGTGTGTTCGGCCTGCCGGAAGATGACGGCATTCAGCTCGCGCATCATTTGGGACGCGCGCTGCAATTGACCAATATCCTGCGCGACATCGACGAGGATGCGACGCTCGGCCGGCTTTATCTGCCGCGCGAGGCACTGCTGCACGCCGGCATCACCTCGAACGATCCGAACCGCGTGATCGCCGAGCGCGCGCTGCCAAAAGTCTGTCTGCCGCTCGCACAGCGCGCCAAAGCGTATTTCGAGAAGTCGGACGAGATCATGAACCGCAACAGGCGCCGCGCGGTGCGCGCGCCGCGGATCATGTCGAAGTACTACCACGCGATCCTGGACCTCCTGATCGCACGCGGTTTTGCGGCGCCGCGCGAGCCGGTGCGTGTGTCGAAGGTCACACGTATCGCCATCCTCCTCCGTTACGCTTTCCTCTGATGCAAAAGACAGTTCACATCATCGGCGCCGGAATTTCCGGCCTCTCTGCCGCTGTACGGCTCGCCAATGGCGGCTGGACGGTTGCCGTGCACGAGGCAACCCAGCAGGCCGGCGGCCGCTGCCGCTCCTATTTCGACGGCGCGACCAATCTCACCATCGACAACGGCAATCATCTGCTGCTGTCGGGCAATCGCCATGCGATCGCCTATGCGCGCTCGATCGGCACCGAGGCCGGGCTGGTCGGACCGCAGCGCGCGCAGTTTCCGTTCATGGACCTTGCCACCGGCCAGCGCTGGCAGCTCGATCTCGGCGAGGGCCGGCTGCCGACCTGGGTGCTCGACGAGAGCCGTCGCGTTCCCGACACCGGGTTGATGGATTATCTCAAGCTGGCGCCGCTGGTTTGGGCGTCGACCGAGACGCTCGTCGGCAAATCGATCCCGTGCGAGGGCACGCTCTATCAGCGTCTGGTGCAGCCGCTTCTGCTCGCAGCCCTCAACGTCGATCCGCCTGAGGGCTCTGCGGGCCTGGCCGGGGCCATCGTGCGCGAGACACTGCTTGCGGGTGGCCAAGCCTGCCGTCCCCTGATCGCGCGCGACGGTTTGAGCGCGGTGCTGATCGAGCCCGCAGTGAAATATTTGCAGGAGCGGGGCCACTCGGTTCAGCTCGGCCACGAATTGCGTTCGTTCACGACCGCGGACGGCAAGGTTAGTTCGCTCAATTTCGGCGGCGAGGACGTTGTCCAGCTCGGGCCGGACGACGCCGTCGTGATGGCGGTGCCGCCGCGTGCGGCATCATCGCTGCTGCCGGGTGTAAAAACGCCGACCGAGTTCCGCGCCATCGTCAACGCGCATTTCCGCATCACACCGCCGCCGGGCGCGGCCCCGATCCTGGGCGTGGTCGGCGGGCTCGTGGAATGGCTGTTCGCCTTCCCCAATCGCCTGTCCGTCACCATCAGCAATGGCGACCGTCTCGTCGACATGCCGCGCGAGGAGCTCGCGCAGGCCATCTGGCGCGAGGTCTGCGAGGCGGGCGGGGTGTCGGGCGATTTGCCGGCCTGGCAGATCGTGCGCGAGCGCCGCGCCACTTTTGCCGCAACGCCTGCACAGAATGGCATGCGTCCGGGGCCGGTCACGGCGCACAAAAACCTGTTCCTTGCCGGCGACTGGACTGATACGGGATTGCCTGCAACCATTGAGGGATCGGTCCGGTCCGGCGATCGCGCCGCCGATCTGGTTTTGGGCCTGCGCTAGAGAGCGGGCCGATCGTTCCGGCACAGAGCGCCGGTTTTCAATTCAGGAAGAGATCAGAGAGAACGAGCGAGATGCATTCCGTCAACAAGAACGCGACCGACCGCGAAGTCTTGGAAACGAGCATTGCGTCGGCCACGCAGGGTTTGCTCGGCTTCCAGCAACCTGACGGCCATTGGGTGTTCGAGCTCGAGGCCGACTGCACGATTCCTGCCGAATACGTCCTGCTGCGGCACTATCTCGCCGAGCCGGTCGATGCCGTGCTCGAAGCCAAGATCGGCAACTATCTGCGCCGTATCCAGGGCGCCCATGGCGGCTGGCCGCTGGTGCATGACGGCGCCTTCGACATGAGCGCGAGCGTGAAGGCCTATTTCGCGCTCAAGATGATCGGCGACTCCATCGACGCGCCGCATATGGCGCGGGCACGCGAAGCGATCCGCTCCCGTGGCGGTGCGATCAACAGCAACGTCTTCACGCGCTTCCTGCTTGCGATGTACGGCGTCGTGACCTGGCAGGCGGTGCCGGTGCTGCCGATCGAGATCATGCTGCTGCCGTTCTGGTCGCCGTTCCATCTCAACAAGATCTCGTACTGGGCGCGCACCACCATCGTGCCGCTGATGGTGCTCGCGGCGCTGAAGCCGCTCGCGCGCAATCCAAAGGGCGTCGGCGTCGACGAATTGTTCCTACAGGATCCGCGCTCCATCGGTATGACCGCGAAAGCGCCGCACCAGAGCATGGGTTGGTTCGTGCTGTTCCGCGGCCTCGACAAGATCTTGCGCGTCATCGAGCCGATGTTTCCAAAAAGCCTGCGCAAGCGCGCGATCGACGCGGCGCTCGCCTTCACCGAGGAGCGGTTGAACGGCGAGGACGGCATGGGCGCGATCTATCCGCCGATGGCCAACATCGTCATGATGTACGACGCGCTCGGCAAGGACGAGGATTTCCCGCCGCGCGCGATCACGCGCCGGGGCATCGACAAGCTGCTCGTGATCAAGGACGACGAGGCCTATTGCCAGCCCTGCGTCTCGCCGGTCTGGGACACGACGCTCACCGCGCACGCGCTGCTCGAGGCCGGCGGCCCGCAAGCCGTCGCAGCCACCAAGCAGGGCCTCGACTGGTTGATCCCGAAGCAGGTGCTGGACGTGAAGGGCGACTGGGCCGTGAAGCGGCCCGAGACCCGTCCGGGCGGCTGGGCCTTCCAGTACAACAACGCCCATTATCCCGATCTCGACGACACCGCCGTGGTGGTCATGTCGATGGACCGGATGCGCCGGGAGCACGGCGCGACGGGCTACGACACCGCAATCAATCGCGGCCGCGAGTGGATCGAGGGCATGCAGAGCGACGACGGCGGCTGGGCTGCCTTCGACGTGAACAACCTCGAATATTATTTGAACAACATCCCGTTCTCGGACCACGGCGCGCTGCTCGACCCGCCGACCGAGGACGTCACCGCGCGCTGCGTCTCGATGCTGGCCCAGCTCGGTCAGACCCAGGCGAACAGCAAGTCCGTAGCGGACGGGATCGAGTACCTGCGCAAGACCCAGCACCCCGAGGGCTCCTGGTACGGCCGCTGGGGCATGAATTTCATCTACGGCACCTGGTCGGTGCTGTGTTCGCTGAACATGGCCGGGGTCTCCCACCAGGATCCCATGATTCGGAAGGCGGCCGGCTGGCTGGTCTCGATCCAGAACAAGGATGGCGGCTGGGGCGAGGACGCCGTCAGCTACAGGCTGGACTACAAGGGATGGGAGGCTGCGCCCTCGACCGCCTCGCAAACGGCATGGGCCTTGCTTGCCTTGATGGCGGCCGGCGAGGTGGATAACCCCGCAGTTGCCCGGGGGGTGGAGTACCTGATTGCCACACAGAACCAAAAAGGCCTGTGGGACGAGCAGCGCTACACCGCGACAGGCTTCCCCCGCGTGTTTTATCTACGCTATCATGGTTACCCGAAGTTCTTTCCGTTGTGGGCGCTGGCGCGGTATAGGAACCTTCGGAACACCAACAGCAGGGTGGTAGGGGTCGGGATGTGACTTTGGGGACGGGGGCCTATTTTGCCGCAGGCGACGCGATCGACCTGCGACCGATACTCATTGTGACCGGTCTGGTTCAGGAGGCCCGCATTGCGGCCGGCCCCGGAATGACCGTCATCTGCTCGTCCAGCAGCCCGACGCAGTTGCGCTCGCTTCTCACCGTGATGGACCCCGAGACTATCCGGGGCGTGATCTCCTTTGGTGTCGCCGGCGGGCTCGATCCGAGCCTGCGCTCGGGCGATGTCGTGGTCGCGACCGAAGTCTTGGCCGGTGACGCCCGCTGGGCCGCCGGCCTCGCGCTCGGCGACGATCTGATCGAAAAAGTCACCTCCGGTCGTCGCCGCGTCGTCCGTGGCAGCCTCGCCGGCGCCGAGGAAGTGGTCACGGGCCGCTCCTGCAAGGCAGCGCTGCACTCCGAGACCGGCGCTGCGGCCGTCGACATGGAAAGCCACATCGCGGCAGCCTACGCCGCCGAGGCGGGGCTTCCCTTCGCCGCGATCCGCGTGATCAGCGATCCCGCCCATCGCGCGCTGCCGGCCTTGGCGCGTGCCGCGATCAAGCCGAACGGCAAGATCGACGTCGCAACCGTGCTGCGCGGCGTTGCCCGTAATCCGACCACGCTGCGTGCGCTGGTCTCGACCGGCATCGACTTCAACCGTGCGCTGCGCTCCTTGCGCGGCTGCCGCGACTATCTCGTCGGCGACGAAGGCCTGATCCCCGAGACAGCCTGAGAGGCTCAGGCGTACCGAACAACAAAAAGGCCCGATCGTCTGGCGATCGGGCCTTTTTGGTTTTGCGCGTAGCCCGGATGGAGCGAAGCGCAATCTGGGATGGTCACCACGGGCACGAGCCCCGGATTTCGCTTTCGCTCCATCCGGGCTACGGGCCGAATTGGTAGCTCAGGCGGCCGTCGAAGCCTTCCGGGCAGCCTTCTCCTGGGCAGCCTCCGCCTCGTCCTTGCGGATTTCGGACAGCTTCTTCTGGACCTGCTCCGAGAAGATGTACTGCGCCGGACGCTGCTTGGACATGTCGATCTCCGGCGCCATCGGGCCCGAGGTCTTGACGCCGCGCAGCGACACCCACGCTGCCTTTAGCGGGTTGGTCAGCGCTGCAGTGGCAGCCGTCGGCTCGTAGCCGCAATGGGCCATGCAGTCGGCGCACTTCTCGTAACGGCCGGTGCCGTAGGAATCCCAGTCGGTGGTCTCCATCAGCTCCTTGAAGGTCTTTGCGTAGCCTTCACCGAGCAGATAGCAGGGCTTCTGCCAGCCAAAGATGTTGCGGGCGGGCATGCCCCAAGGCGTGCACTCGTATTCCTGGTTGCCGGCCAGGAAGTCCAGGAACAGGCCGGAATGCATGAAATTCCACTTCTTGCCCTTGCCGAGCGCAAAGACGTCGCGGAACAGTTTTTTGGTCTTGGTGCGATTGAGGAAGTGCTCCTGGTCCGGCGCACGCTCATAGGCGTAGCCCGGTGACATCGACACGCCGACGCCGAGCTCGACGGTGAGGTCGAGGAATTTCGCGATTTCTTCCGCCGGATGGCCGTCGAAGATCGTGGCGTTGACGTTGACCGTGAAACCACGCGCCTTGGCGGCCTTGATCGCGGAGACGGCGCGGTCGAACACGCCCTTCTGCGACACCGCCTTGTCGTGATGGTCCTTCAACCCGTCGAGGTGCACCGAGAAGAACAGGTACGGCGAGGGCTCGAACAGATCGAGCTTCTTCTCGAGCAGCAGCGCATTGGTGCAGAGCGAGACGAACTTCTTGCGTTCGACCAGGCCACGCACGATCTCGCCGATCTCCTTGTGGATCAGCGGTTCGCCGCCGGGAATCGCAACCATCGGCGCGCCGCACTCGTCGGCGGCGTCCCAGCACTCCTGCGCCGTCATGCGGCGGTTGAGGATCGCGTCCGGATAGTCGATCTTGCCGCAGCCGACGCAGGCGAGGTTGCAGCGAAACAGCGGCTCCAGCATCAACACGAGCGGATAGCGCTTGCGGCCCAGCATCTTCTGCTTGAGCAAATAGCCGCCGATACGCATTTCCTTGAAGAAGGGTATAGCCATTACACGTTTCTTTCTGGGCTTAGAAATTCAGGTAGGTCAGCTTGCGGCGAGTTCTGCCGGAAGCCGGAATTCGATGTTCTCCTCGCGGCCCGGGAGCACCGAGACCGTGACCGGTCCGATCCGTCGCAGGGCCTCAATCACGTCATCCACGAGGACCTCGGGCGCCGAGGCGCCGGCCGTGATGCCGACGGTCTTGACGCCTTTCAACCACTCAGGATTGAGCTTGCTGCCATCGGCGATCAGATAGCTGGCGACCCCAGCCTCAGTGCCGATTTCGCGGAGCCGGTTCGAGTTCGAACTATTGGCGGCGCCCACCACCAGGATCAGATCGACCAGCTTGCTCAAATCCCTTACCGCAGATTGGCGGTTCTGTGTCGCATAGCAGATATCCCGGATGTCCGGGCCTTGAATATCTGTAAAGCGGGCCTTTAGGGCCGCTATGATGTCCTTGGTGTCGTCCACCGACAGCGTCGTCTGGGTGATGTAGGCCACCGGCGTATCTGCCGGGATCGTCAGCTTTTTGACCTCGTCCACGCTCTGGACCAGCAGCACGGGGCCTGGAACCTGGCCCATCGTCCCCTCGACTTCAGGATGCCCGGCGTGCCCGATCAGGATCAGGGTCCGGCCCTTGGTGATGTAGCGCTTCCCCTGATTGTGAACCTTCGTGACCAGGGGGCAGGTGGCGTTGAGCACGGGCAAGTCGCGCGCGGCGGCCTCTTCCTCGACGCTGCGGGCCACGCCATGGGCGCTGAACACGGTGACCGCCTTCGGGGGAACTTCCGACAGCTCCTCGACGAAGATCGCGCCCTTGGCCTTCAGGCTCTCGACCACGTACTTGTTGTGCACGATCTCATGGCGCACGTAGACCGGCGGGCCGTACTTCTGCAGGGCCCTTTCGACGATCTCGATCGCACGCACCACGCCGGCGCAAAAGCCGCGCGGCTGCGCTAGATAAACTTCCATTGGACGCCCATCACGCAAGTTGCACCAAATTCGTTCGATTGTCCCCGGCGGCCCCCCGGTCGTGACCAATGAGTTGCAATATCCGCACCATTGGTTCCAGCAGGCTGGGCCGCCTCAGTCGTCCCCTTGGCCAAGCGCACGGAGATACCGTGCTTTGTGTCAAAAAATCGGTCCCGAGGAAAGGCGGTAGGCGCGTCCGGGTTCCCCGCGCGAGGAAGTTTACGGTATTATAGTAAGCAAGAATGGCCAAGCCAAGTGTCTCACCGGTTCGTCACTTTACGGCCTCAAGTGGCTGGCTATACCGGCCGGACGTGTGGTTTGGCCATGTTCTCCCTCAATTTCTTCGAACCTTCGCCCGGCTAGAACCACCCAAAACAGCAATAGGTTTCGTTGGGGAACTCCGATAAAGAGCGGGCGTTTCCGGCAGGCTGTTAACACTAGAAAGAAAAGTTGTGCTGCAAGGTATCGTCGTCGCGATCGTCAGGGCTTGTACCCGGTTTGCCACCCTTGTTGTGATCGCGGGGCTCCTGCTCTCGATTGCGGCGGGCTACTATGCGGCGCATCACTTCGCGATCAACACCGACATCAATTCGCTGATCGCCCAGAATCTGGACTGGCGGAAGCGCGACCAGCAGTTCGCCCGCGAGTTCGATCGCGACGCCACGATTCTGGCTGTCGTCGAGGGGGCAACCCCGGAGCTCACCAACTCGGCCGCCAATGCGCTGTTTGCCAAGCTCAAGGACGACAGGACCAATTTCGAGTCGATGCAGCAGCTCGGCAGCGGCGAGTTCTTCGAGAAGAACGGCCTCCTGTTCCTGCCGACCGAAGAGGTCGGCAAGATCACCAGCCAGTTCGAATCCGCAGCGCCCCTGATCGAGATCATGGCGGGCGATCCGTCGATCCGCGGCCTCACCGGCGCGCTGGAGACGGGCCTTGCCGGCGTCAAGCGCGGCCAGGTCAAGCTCGACAACACCGAGCGTCCCTTCAACCTGATTTCCGAGACGGTCGAGACCGTGCTGAAGAAGGGCAACGCGACCTTCTCCTGGCGCGAGCTCGTCAGCGACAAGCCGCTCGAGCCGTCCGACAAGCGCGCCTTCATCGAGTTCAAGCCGATCCTCGACTACAACGCGCTGGAGCCCGGAAAGGGCGCAACCGACGCGATCCGGAAAGCGGCGGCCGATCTCGATTTTGCCGGCAAGTACCAGGCGCGCGTGCGCCTCACCGGACCGGTTCCGATCGCCAACGAGGAATACGCCACGGTCCAGGAGGGCGCCGTCGTCAACGGTATCGGCACCGTCGTCGTCGTGCTGCTGATCCTGTGGCTGGCGCTGCATTCCTCGAAAATCATCTTCGCGGTGTTCGTCAATCTGTTCGTCGGACTTGCGCTCACCACTGCGGCCGGCCTCATCATGGTCGGTTCGTTCAATCTGCTGTCGATCGCGTTCGCGGTGCTGTTCGTCGGTCTCGGCGTCGATTTCGGCATCCAGTACAGCGTTCGCTATCGCTCGGAACGCTACAAGCACGACGATCTCACGGGCGCACTGGTGCTTGCGGCCAAGCGCTCGGCGGTGCCGCTGTCGCTGGCGGCGATGGCAACCGCGGCCGGCTTCCTCTGCTTCCTGCCGACCGACTACAAGGGTATCTCCGAGCTCGGCCAGATCGCCGGTGTCGGCATGCTTGTCGCGTTCCTCTCGAGCATCACCGTGCTGCCGGCGCTGTTGAAGCTGCTCAACCCGCCCGGCGAAAAGGAGCCGGTCGGCTACGCCTTCCTGGCGCCGCTCGACCACTTCCTGGAGAAGCATCGCGTGCTCGTCGTGGGCGGCACGCTGCTGCTGGCCGTCGCCGGCCTGCCGCTGCTCTACTTCCTGAAGTTCGACTTCAACCCGATGAACCTGCGCAATCCGAATGCGGAGTCGATCGCGACCTTCCTCGATTTGCGCAAGGATCCCAACACCGGCGCCAACGCGATCGACGTGATGGTCAACACCGAGGACCAGGCCAGGCAGGTCGAGGCCAGACTCGAGAAGCTGCCGGAAGTCTTGCGGGTGATGTCGCTCAACACGTTCGTGCCGCCGGACCAGGCGCCCAAGTTGAAGTTGATCGCGCAGGGTGCCAAGGTGCTCAACCCCGCGCTCAATCCCGATCAGATCGATGCGGAGCCGACCGACCAGGAAAATGTCGAGGCCCTGAAGTCGTCGGTCGAAAATTTGCGCCGGACTGCCGGCGAGGAGAAGGGGCCGGGTGCGGTGGCCTCGCGGCGGCTCGCCGAGGCGCTGCAAAAGCTCGCCGAGTCCGACGAGGCGACCCGCGTCAAGGCGCAGGCCGTGTTCGTCGCGCCGATGAAGGTCGTGTTCGACCAGTTGCGGAATGCGATGCAGGCCGGGCCGGTGACGCTGGACACGCTGCCGCCCGACCTCGTTGCGGGCTGGAAGAGCAAGGACGGCATCATCCGCGTCGAGGCACTGCCGCGCGGCGACCCCAACGACAACGACACCTTGCGCAAATTTGCCGCTGCCGTGCTTGCCGCCGAGCCGACCGCGATCGGCGGGCCGGTGTCGATCCTGAAGTCCGGCGACACCGTGGTGAAGGCGTTCATCCATGCCGGCATCTACGCGCTGCTGGTGATCGGCCTCTTGCTGTGGATCACGCTGCGGCGGATCGTCGACGTGCTGATGACGCTGGTGCCGCTTCTGGTTGCAGGCGCGGTCACGCTCGAGATCTGCGTGCTGATCGGGCTGCCGCTCAACTTCGCCAACATCGTCGCGTTCCCGCTGCTGCTCGGCGTCGGCGTCGCCTTCAAGATCTACTATGTCGTGGCCTGGCGTTCCGGCAGGACGAACCTGCTGCAAACCAGCCTGACACGGGCGATCTTTTTCAGTGCGCTGACGACGGCGACCGCGTTCGGCAGCCTGTGGCTGTCGAGCCATCCCGGCACGTCGAGCATGGGCAAGCTGCTTGCGCTGTCGCTCGTGACCACGCTTGCGGCGGTGCTACTGTTTCAGCCGGCCCTCATGGGCAAACCCCGCAATCTCCGGGAGTAGGCAGATGTCGCCGACGGTGTCGGCGGCAGCGCTCTTCTGGCCCGGCTTCGCGGCGACTGCGCCGGTGCTCTTTGGAGCGCCGGCAGCGGGTGGCGTTGCGGGCGCAGCCGTCTTGGGCGCAGCGCCGGTTGTCTTCGGCGCGCCCTTGGCCATGCTGTTGGCGGGGCTCGAGGGGATCGGCGGGGCGACCCGGGTCCAGGTCTCGCCGCCGCAGAGGAAGCCGAGCACGCAGCCCTTGATCTCCATCTGATCGGTGCCGACGGGCGTGATGGTCGAGGAGTAGAGCTGTCCGTCCTGGGCGTTATAGACTTGGCCTTCCCATTGATCGACGCCGGCCTTCTTCTTCATGTCGATCAGGATCGCCATGCCCAGGCTTGGCCTGCTCCGTTTCGAGACATCCGGATTGTGCTCGTCGCGGCCACCGGGCGTCTTTTCCCAGGACACCGCGCCCCACATGCTGCCGTAGCATTGCGCCACGCGAATGTTGGCGACGCCGTCGGCGACCCGCCAGTCGCCGGTGGGATCGGCGGCGAGAACCGGTGTCAGGCTGGTGTAACCACAAGCTAGTACTATTCCGGAGAAAAGGGATAAACGCATGATAGTTCCTCGGCAGTGCAACATGGGCTAAAGCTGTGCTTGCGAAGATGGTCCGAAAAAGGGCAAAAGGCCGCAACCATCGTTTTCTGTTGACGAAACAGCCATCAATCGAAGTATGTAGCGGATGCACGATCTAAATCCAGACATGGCACAGCTCTTTGCTGACCGCCAGGCGCAGCGTAGCTCCCTGCATAACCGCTACCTGAACGAGCAGTTCGTTCGGGTTCTCAAGACCATCGGATATGACGTCGGCTTCCAGAAGGGTCAGGGGCAGTACCTCTATGACCGCGACGGCGCGCGCTATCTCGACCTGCTCTCCGGCTTCGGCGTGTTCGCGATCGGGCGCAATCATCCGGTCATGCGCGAGGCGCTCAAGAGCGTGCTCGATGCCGATCTGCCAAATCTCGTCCAGTTCGACGTCTCCACGCTCGCCGGCGTGCTCGCCGAGCGGCTGCTGAAATATGTGCCGTATCTCGACAAGGTGTTCTTTGCGAACTCCGGCGCGGAGACGGTTGAGGCCGCCATCAAGTTTGCACGCGGCGCCACCGGTCGTCCCGGCATCGTCTATTGCGCGCATGGCTATCACGGCCTGACCTATGGCGCGCTGTCGCTGACCGGCGATTCGAATTTCCGCACCGGCTTCGAGCCGCTGCTGCCGGGCTGCACCTCGATCCCGTTCAACGATCTTGCCGCGCTGGAGAAGGCGCTGTCCTCGCGCGAGGTTGCGGCGTTCGTCGTCGAGCCGATCCAGGGCAAGGGCGTCAACATGCCCACCGACGAATTCCTGCCGGGCGCGGCCGCGCTCTGCAAGAAGTACGGCACGCTGTTCGTCGCCGACGAGATCCAGACCGGCATGGGCCGCACCGGCC
Source organism: Bradyrhizobium guangdongense (assembly GCF_006483445.1). Taxonomy (GTDB): domain Bacteria; phylum Pseudomonadota; class Alphaproteobacteria; order Rhizobiales; family Xanthobacteraceae; genus Bradyrhizobium; species Bradyrhizobium guangdongense_A. Next base: position 51,216 of record NZ_PPPT01000102.1, read on the forward strand.
GCTTCCTCGCGGTCGAGCACTGGAATGTCGAACCCGACATGGTGCTGCTGTCGAAGTCTCTCTCGGGCGGCCATGTCCCGGTCGGCGCGCTGCTGACCCGCAAGGCGATCTTCGACAAGATCTTCAACCAGATGGATCGCGCCGTCGTGCACGGCTCGACCTTCTCCAAGAACGATCTCGCGATGGCCGCCGGCATCGCGACGCTCGACGTGATGGAATCCGAGAAGCTGATCGAGTCCGCCGCCAAGCGCGGCGCCGAGCTGCGGCTTGCGCTGACGCGCATGGTGCCGGGCTACGAGCTGATGAAGGAAGTCCGCGGCAAGGGCCTGATGATCGGCGTCGAGTTCGGCCCGCCAAAGTCGTTGCGGCTCAAGGCGTCTTGGAACGTGCTCGAGACCGCCAACAAAGGCCTGTTCTGCCAGCTCATCACGGTGCCACTGTTCAAGGACCACAAGATCCTGACCCAGGTCGCGGGCCACGGCAGCCATACCATCAAGCTGTTGCCGCCGCTCACCATCACCGAGGAAGACTGCAACTGGATCGAGAAGGCGTTCGACGACGTCATCGCCGGCAGTCACAAGGTCCCCGGTGCGATCTGGTCGCTCGGCAAGACCTTGGTCGACAACGCGGTGCGGCGGTCGGCGTAAGCGAGCCGATGCCGTAGCCCGGATGAGCGAAGCGAAATCCGGGATTCTTGAAACCGGCGATGCCAATCCCGGATTGCGCTGCGCTCCATCCGGGCTACGAGACTGTCATCCGCTCGGCAGGTGGCACACAGCCTCGATGTTATGGCCATCGGGATCCAGCACGAACGCACCGTAATAGTTGGCATGGTAGTGCGGGCGCAGACCCGGCTGCCCGTGATCCGTTCCGCCAGCCGCCAGTGCGGCCGCATGGAACGCGTCCACCGTCGCCCGGTCCGGGCAGGCAAAGGCGACGTGAGCGCCGGTCTGCGACTTGTCTCGCGTCCCGATCCAGAAGAACGCTTTTCTGCCGACGCCATAGCCCGCAAACGTCGCGCCTTCGGCATAGAGCCGCGCGATGCCGAGCGGACGCAGCGCCCGGTCGTAGAAGGTTTTTGATCGCTCCACGTCGCTGACGCCAAGCGTCACGTGGTCAAGCATGTCCGGCTCCTCATGCATTTTGTTCGAGCCGAGGATGACATATCGCGGAGCAGCGGTCAGCTTTTGTAGCCCGGATGGAGCGCAGCGCAATCCGGGATTCTCAAAGCGGGCGAGATCGGCCCCGGATTGCGCTGCGCTCCATCCGGGCTACGAGCCCGTCACCCCTCCAAATTCGCCTTCATCGCCGTCTCGAACTTGTCCGTGAACTCTGCGAGCTCGTCGGCGCCGAGATCGCTGACGGCCCAGAAATTCAGGCCGCGATTGGTCCAGTGCCGGCAGTTGAAACCCTGCATCGTTTCCGTCTTCGGCGGACGAAGTGCGGTGTTGGCGGTCTGCGCCACGAACAGATTGATCACGTGCTGCCGGCGCCGGTAGACCACGGCGCCGAGCGCGCGGGCATCGATGTAGTCGAGCCGGCCGCCGACCAGCGTAAAGCCCTGCGCGGTGAGGTCAATGACGGGCGGGGCGACATCGAGCCTGCCGTTGAACCACGGTTTTACGGTGTGCTGATCGGTCGAGATCACGTCGGTGAGGTGGCCGGCCTGGAGCGAGCGCAGATGCGCCGAGACCATTTCCGACAGGATGCGCTGCTGGTCGTCCTGGCGCAGCACGACGGCAAGCAGGCCGGTAGCGGCAAGTGCCGAAACCGCCGATCCCATGGCGAAACCGCGCAGCACGGCGCGGCGGTTTGGACGCTCGGCCCGCGGCAGCGAGGCCTCGATGCGCGCGCGCAGCTGCGAGGGCGCGGTGTAGCGCAGATTGGTGTCGGCCAACACGCGCTTCATGTCGCGGTAGGCGGCAAGATCGGCTGCGCAAGCCACGCAGGTCGCGACATGGGCCTCGACCTCGCGCGCGTGGCCGGCATCGAGCTCGCCGTCGATCAGCGCGTGAAGCAGGATCTTTGCTTCGTCGCAGGTCATTTCGATTGCTCCTCTTCCGCCGTCCAGGCCGCGCGCAGCATGGCGCGGGCCCGGGCGAGGCGGGACATCACGGTGCCGACGGGTGCACCGACGGCATCGGCGATTTCGCGATAGGACAGATTGTTGATTTCCCGCAGCACAAAGGTTTCCTTGAATGGCTCGGCCAGCGCGTCGATGAGTTTTCGGATCGCCGTCGCATCGCGGCGACGCAGCATCTCCGTTTCAGGGCCGGCCTCGCTCTCGCGCCATAACGGAGTTTGCTCGGCGGCCTCAGGCGCGTCGTCGATTGCCGACGGCCTGTTGGCGCGACGCGCGTATTCGGCGTTGCAGACATTGCGGAGGATCGCGAACAGCCACGGCTTGATCGCGTCGCCGCGAAACGTGTCAAAGTGCCTGAGCGCGCGCAGATAGCATTCCTGCACGGCGTCCTCGGCATCGGAGGCGTCGCGGAGCAGATAGCGCGCCAGCGTATAGACGTCGTCGAGATACGGCAGCGCCGCCTCGCGGAAGCGACGTGCCTTGTCCGGATCGTCGCTCGTCGGGGACATCGCCGCTCGCTTTGTCGTGGTGCCAACCGTTGAAGACGTGCGTGCCCGGCCGGGGGCGAGCCACCGGCCGGGCAGGGTTGTGATGCCTTGGTTCGAGCCGCTACTCAACCTTGATCATCCCCGTCATGTGCGGGTGCAGCGAACAAAAATATTTGTAGTCGCCGGCCGTCGTGAAGGTGAACGAGAACTTGTCGTCGGTGTCGAGCGTCTTGGAGCGGAACTTGCCTGCCGAGACGATGGTATGGGGGATGTCGTCCCGGTTGGTCCAGGTCACTGTCGTGCCGACCTTCACCTTGAGCTCGGCGGGGGCGAAGACAAAATTGTCGATATGCACCTCCGTGTCGTTGTCGGCACGGGAAGTGGTGACCGGGAGCAGCATGGCCGCAGCCACAACGAGACCGAAGTCGCGGCGATTGATCTTTGTCATGTGCAAATTCCCGTTCAGCCCTGCAGCGGCGTGTCGATGATCGCGAGCCGCTGGTCGCCCTGCTTGAAATTGATGCTGGCGACGCCGAGCATGGCGCGGAGTCTTGTGTCCTCGACCTTCATCGGGCCGGGTGAGGGGGCCGATCCCGGTGCCGGCTGCGGGAATGCGGTCGAGCGCGCGGTGTGGAAGGTCACGTTGCCCTCGACCTTCTGCATCACCTGGTGGATGTGGCCGTTCAGCACGGTAACCGAGCCAAAGCCTTTGACGAATTCGAGCGCACGTGCGCCGTCCTCGGTGCCCCAGCCCCATTGCGGATAGACGGTCCAGAGCGGGATGTGCGCGAACAGCACGACCGGCGTCGACTTCGACTTGCCGCGGAGATCGTCTTCCAGCCAGGCGAGCTGTTCGGCGCCGAGATTGCCGAGGCCGCCGCCCTTGAGGTCGACGACGTTGACGAGGCCGACGAAATGCACGCCGCCGGCATCGAACGAATACCAGCCATGGCCCTTGGTGCCGCGGCCATAGCGTTCGCGATAGAGCTTCACGTCCTCGTCGATGAAATCATGCTCGCCGGGCACGTAATGCACGTCGAGCTTGGTCTGCGAGATGATGCGCTCGGCATTGTCGAACTCGGCGGCTTTCGACAGATGGGTGATGTCGCCGGTGTGGATCATGAAGGACGGCTTTTCCGGCATCGCGTTGATCTTGTTGACCGCTTCTTCCAGCGTGCCGAGCGCGTTCGGATTGGCCGGCTTGTCAAAACCGACATGGCTGTCGCTGATCTGGAGGAAGGTCATGCCGGGCGCGGTCGCGGCCTGCGCGGAATCGATGATGCCGAGCGAGCGCGGCACGCCGCCTGTGATGGTCCAGAGCACGCCGGTGCCGGCCCAGGTCATGCATTCCAGCACCTTGCGGCGGCTCAGGCCGTCTTCGCCGTGATCGTGATCATGTCCGCTCATACCGCTTCTCCTCTGGCCCTGATTGGGCTTCGGAGGAGGTGATCGGGGGAGGGGCGGTCTTATTCCCGGCTGGGATGACGATTTCGTGAGAATCGTAGCCCGGATGGAGCGAAGCGAAATCCGGGACAGGTTCCTCGTTTCGAGGTGCAGTCCACGACCTTCTGTTTCCACAAGCTCAACGTCATCCTGAGGTGAGCGCTCTTGCGCGCCTCGAAGGATGGGCCGCAGGCGCCCGTGGCCCATCCTTCGAGGCTTCACCTTGCGATGCAAAGTGCATCGCAAGGCTCGCACCTCAGGATGACGGTTGAGCTGCGGTTAGGCGCGATAGTCAACGTGCGGTGTGGAATGCGGGATCAGCTCCGTCCCCGGATTGCGCTTCGCTCCTTCCGGGCTACGCCTTCTACTTCGCGTCCTGCAAGATCATCGTCGCGCCCTTCTCGGCGATCATCGCGGTCGGCGTATTGGTATTGCCCGACGTGATGGTCGGCATGATCGAGGCGTCGACGATGCGCAGGCCGCCGAGGCCGTAGAAGCGCAGGCGCTCGTCGACGACGGCCATGGGGTCATTCACGGCGCCCATCTTCGCGGTGCCGACGGGATGGAAGATGGTGGTGCCGATATCGCCGGCGGCTTTTGCGAGCGAGGCATCATCGTCGCCGACGGAGGGGCCGGGCAGATATTCGCTGGGGCGATATTTTGCCAGTGCCTGCTGCTGCATCAGGCGGCGCGTGGTGCGGATCGCGTCGGCGGCGACTTGGCGGTCATCATCGGTGGAGAGATAGTTCGGTGCGATGATCGGCTTCTCGTCAGGCGTTGTCGAGCGCAGGCGCACCGTGCCACGCGAGGTCGGCTGCAAATTGCAGGCGCTGACCGTGATCGCGGGGAAGCGATGCAGGGGATCGCCGAACTTATCGAGCGACAGCGGCTGCACGTGGAACTGGATGTTGGCGCGCGCCCGCGTCGTGTCGGAGCGGGTGAAGATGCCGAGCTGCGACGGCGCCATGGTGAGGGGACCGCGGCGGCGGAAGGCGTAGTCGAGACCCATCAACCCGCGGCGGAACAGATTGTAATAGGTCTCGTTCAGCGTGCGCACGCCCTCGACCTTGTAGATCGCGCGTTGCTGGAGATGGTCCTGCAAGTTTCGCCCGATGCCGGGTTTGTCCATCACGAGGTCGATGCCGAGCTGGGTGAGCCATTCGGCGGGGCCGATGCCGGAGCGATGCAGCACCTGGATCGAGCCGATCGCACCCGCCGACAGGATCACCTCGCCCTTGGTGCGGGCCTCGATGGTTTCGCCGCCCTGCTTGAAGCGCACGCCGACGGCGCGGCCCTGCTCGATGATGAGGCGATCGACCAGCACGTTCTTTTCGAGCCGCAGGTTTTGCCGGTTGAGCACAGGCTTGAGAAAACCGCGCGCCGACGACCAGCGCCGGCCGCGCTTCTGGTTGACGTGAAAATAGCTCGTGCCTTCATTGTCGCCGGTGTTGAAATCGGGAATGCGCTTGATGCCCATCTCCTCGGCGGCATCGCCGACGGCGTCGAGCACGGTCCAGGACAGCCGCGGCGCCTCGATGCGCCAGCCGCCGCCGACGCCGTGATGCTCGGTGGCCCCGAGGAAATGATCCTCCAACCGCTTGAACACCGGCAGCACATCGTCATAGCCCCAGCCGGTCATGCCGAGCTGGCGCCAATGGTCGTAGTCGGCGGCCTGGCCGCGCATCGAGATCATGGCATTGATCGCTGAACAGCCGCCGATCACCTTGCCGCGGGGATAGGCGAGTGAACGGCCGTTCAAGCCGGGCTCGGCCTCGGTCTTGAACATCCAGTCCGAGCGCGGATTGCCGATCGCGAAGAGGTAGCCGACGGGGATATGGAACCAGATCCAGTTGTCGTCGCCGCCGGCCTCCAGGACCAGCACGCGCTTGGTCGGATCGGCCGACAGCCGGTTGGCGAGGATGCAGCCGGCGGTGCCGGCTCCGACCACGATGTAATCAAACTCGCCTTCGAGCCGCTTCGGCATTCGTCCACCCCGGTCATCCCAGCACTTTCCGTCCTATTAGTCAGACGCTGATAGTCGGGACAAGCCCGGCCATGTCCAGAGGACAGAGCTACCCCCGATCCGTGGCCGTTAGGTGGACTGCTGCTTGCATGTTAGACAATCCCGATCATCCAACCTGAGCTTGAGAGCCCCATGCCCATCGTGAACCGCGTCGCCGACCTTCAACCCGATATCCAGGCCTGGCGGCGGGACATCCATCAGCACCCCGAACTGCTCTACGACGTCCACCGCACCGCAGCATTCGTGGCTGACAGGCTGCGCGAGTTTGGCTGCGACCAGGTGGTGACCGGGCTCGGCCAGACCGGCGTGGTCGGCGTGATCAAGGGCAAGCAGCCGGCCGGCGGCGATCTCAAGGTGATCGGCTTGCGCGCCGACATGGACGCCTTGCCGGTCGAGGAACAGACCAATTTGCCTTACGCGTCCAAGACGCCGGGCAAGATGCACGCCTGCGGCCATGACGGCCACACCGCGATGCTCTTGGGTGCCGCGCGCTATCTCGCCGAGACCCGCAATTTCGCCGGCGATGCCGTCGTGATCTTCCAGCCCGCCGAGGAGGGCGGCGCGGGAGGCGCGGCCATGGTCAAGGATGGCCTGATGGAGCGCTTTGGCATCGACCAGGTCTACGGCATGCACAATGGTCCGGGCATCCCGATCGGCGCCTTCGCGATCCGGCAGGGTCCGATCATGGCGGCGACCGACGAGGTCGACATCCACATCGAGGGCCTCGGCGGCCACGCCGCGCGTCCGCACAAATGCGTCGATTCCGTCATGGTCGGCGCGCAGCTCATCACGGCGCTGCAATCGATCGTCGCGCGCAGCGTCGATCCCTTGGAATCCGCCGTCATCTCGATCTGCGAATTCCACGCCGGCAACGCCCGCAACGTCATTCCGCAGACCGCGGAATTGAAGGGCACGATCCGCACGCTGACACCTGAGGTGCGCGCGCTGGTGGAGAAGCGTGTGCGCGAAGTCGTCGCGGGTGTGGCGCAGATCACTGGTGCAAAAATCGACCTGCACTACAAGCGCAACTATCCCGTGGTCGTCAATCACGCCGCCCAGACCGATGTGGCGCGCAGCGTCGCGAAGCAGGTCGCTGGAGACGCCAACGTGCACGAGATGCCGCCGCTGATGGGTGGCGAGGACTTTGCCTACATGCTGGAAGCGCGCCCCGGCGCCTTTATCTTCTGCGGCAATGGCGACAGCGCGGGCCTGCATCACCCCGCCTATAATTTCAACGACGAGGCGATCGTCTACGGCACGTCCTACTGGATCAAGCTGGTCGAGACGTCGCTGGCGGCGTCGTAAAGGCTCTGTCTTGACCTCGCCCCGCTTGCGGGGAGAGGTCGATCGCGAAGCGATCGGGTGAGGGGGACTCTCCGCGAGTCAAACTCTTACCGTCCTTGCGGAGACTCCCCCT
>NZ_PPPT01000103.1 GCF_006483445.1 Bradyrhizobium guangdongense
CCTTCCTGCGCTGCTCGGCAGCGGCCGCCTTGGTTTCCTCGATCTGCTTGGCCTTCTCGGCCGCAAGCCGGGCGGTCTCTGCGGCCTTGGCGGCGGCGAAGGCGCGCCAGGCTGAAGATGAAAAGGCGCGCCTCGCGGCCGAACGCGCCAACAAGGCCGAACAGGAGAAGGCGGCGGCCGCCGCCAAGGCCGCAGAGACCGCCCGGCTTGCGGCCGAGAAGGCCAAGCAGATCGAGGAAACCAAGGCGGCCGCTGCCGAGCAGCGCAGGAAGGATGCCGAGGCCGCCGTCGCCAAGGCGCTGGCCGACAAGCAGGCCGCCGAGAAGGCGCTCACCGACAAGATCGCGAACGACAAGGTCGCTGCCGTCGCTCCAACCCAGACGGCGCCTGCTCTCTCGCCGCAGGAGACGGCCAAGCTGGTGCAGTCAGAGCTCCGTCGCGTCGGATGTCTGACCGGGGCATCGGATGGCGACTGGAACGCCGCCGCGCAGCGCTCGCTGACCCTGTTCAACAAGCACGCCGGGATGAAGCTCGACACCAAGCTTGCAAGCTTCGATGCCCTCGACGCAATCAAGAGCAAGCCGGGCCGCGTCTGCCCGCTTGTCTGCGACCACGGCTTCAGAGCGGATGGCGACGCTTGCGTGAAGATCGCCTGCCGCGCGGGCTATCGCGTCAACGACGACAACGAGTGCGAGAAGATCCAGGAGAAGAAACCCGTCGCGACCCGCGAGGATGCCAAGCCGCGAGACGACCAAAGGAAGAAAAGCGAGGCTGCGCCCGCGAAGCCACAGGCGGCTGGCCAGATTTTTTGCAACAACGCGGTCTGCCGCCCGGTCCGACCGGGCTGCCGTCTTGGAGGCGCTAAAGCACAAACTGCGGCAGGCGCAGCAACCATTACATCGGGAGGAATAGCGGAAGTGTGCGACTGAGCGGCGGGACTCCGGCGCGCGCCTTGCGATGATGCCAACATACACCTGATTTGCCCGACGGGTCAAGCGCTATTTCGTAAAATCCGTAGTCGCTTAACTCCGACCCCGTTTCCGGAACGCGCGTCGTTTTGATCCGTTTTGCCAGGGGCGATCGAGAATGGATCGGAAAAAGCGACCTCAGCCATTTTCGCGTGCGATGGCGGCATTTGCGCCGGGATTATCGATCTGTCTGATCTGTCAGTGAGTTCGCGAAATCCGCAAGGCCCCGCACCCCTGGGCGCCTTCTACTGTGCATGGGGTTGTTTTCGACCCCATATCAGCCCCGCCGCCACGGCGTCACAATCACGCCATGCGCCGCATCGAGCATCTGCGGTTCGCCGGCTTTCAGGCCGTGCGAGGCGAGCACCTCGCGTGGGGTGCGCGCGGGGACTTGCGTAAAGCAGCCTTCGCCGCCGGGCAGGCGGACGTGTGGCGCTTCCGAGAGCCAGAACGTGTCGTAGCGGTCCATGAACATGTCGAACACGACGGGCCCGCCGATCACGGCGACCGCGCCTGAGCTGACGCCGGCGAAGTCGGCCGCCTCCTCGAAGGAGGCGCCAAGCGGATTCCACAGGCTCGCATTCGGCAGCTCCGGATCGACCGCCAGCGACTTGATCTTGCGCGTGAGGATGATGCGCCGGCGTCTTGGCGAGTTCGGCTGCTGCTCATGGGAGTGCCGGCCGTGCACGATCAGATCGGCACGGTCGAGCGCCTGTTCGAAGAAGCGCTTGTCGCCCTCGAATTTCAGGCTGTCGGGCATGACATGCTCAGCGTCGGCAAGCATGCCGTCCGCGGAGACGATGACGTAGCCTTCGATGCGGAATGACAACGGCCTTCTATTCCGAAACCGTCGTCACCACCGAATTGACCGGACGCTGGCTCACCGTCGGCAGCTTGACGTCCTTCAGCAGCTCCTGGTCGTACTCGGGCATCGTTGCGACCGGCGACTTGGCGCGCATCGCCACCACCTTGAAGCCGCCGGCCTTCAGCTTTTGCAGCAGGGCCGGCAGCGCCTCGGCGGTGTGCTTCTGGAAGTCGTGCATCAGGATGATGCCCTTGCCGGTCTTCTCGAGCTTCTTCATCACGGTGTCGACGACCTTCTCGGGCTTCGACGCCTTGAAGTCGAAGGAGTCGAGGTCGCAGGAGAAGATCGCGATGTTGCGGTTGCCGAGATAGGTGACCATCTCCGGCGGGTGCTGCAGTGCCGGGAAGCGGAAGAACGGCGAGGGCGCGATGCCGCCGAGCGCCCATTTCACCGCGGCAAAGCCCTTCTCGATCTCGTCCTTGCGCTGCTGCTCGGTGAGCTTCTTGTTGTTGAGATTGGCGTGCGACCAGGTGTGCGAGCCCACGGTGTGGCCGGCCGCATAGACCTGTTTCAGGATCTCGGGCTCATAGGTCGCGTGCTTGCCGATCGGGAAGAAGATGCCGGTGGTGCATTCGTCCGCCAGCGCCTTCAGAACCGCGGGCGTGTTGCGCGGCCAGGGGCCGTCGTCGAAGGTCAGGACGACCTCGTGCTCCTTCAGGAAGTCGAGCTCCTTGAAATGCTCGAAGCCGAAGCCGGGACCGCCGGTGGTGTCGATCTCGACGGTGCGCGCGACGCCGAGCGCGCCGGGCGTGTTGCAGGCCGCGCGGGCCGGCTGCGGTGGCTGCTTGGGCGCAGCCGGAGCAGGGGCGGCGGCAGGCTGGGCCGCAGGCGCGGCGGCCGCCGCAGCCGCGGGCTTGGCGGGAGGGGTCTGCGACCACGCCGCGCTTGCCAACGCCATCGTGAGAGCGCTTGCCAAAATCAGTTTTGCCGCAACACGCATGGTCGTTATCCCCGTGGAATGATCCCGTTGTTCGGCCGTAGCTTTTTACCCTCGGCCGAACCTGTCCTGCCCGGACGATCCTTGTTGTAATCCTAGCCTAGATGCTGCGCCGTCGCCAATGCAACGGCCGTTTGGGATCGCGGGCCAATTGTGCCCAAGCCTCTTGTACCTAAGCCTCTCGCGTCAGCTCTCGGTGAGCGCCTTGGCCACGGCCGTCTTGACCCGCGTGTCGGTCGGGTCGACCGCAGAGGGGAACACCTCGGCGATCAGGCCGTCGCGGCCGATGAGGTATTTGTGGAAGTTCCAGCGCGGAACATCCTTCGGGCGCGCCTCGGCGGCCCATTTGTAGAACGGATGCGCCTTCGGGCCGACCACGACGGCTTTGGCCGTGATCGGAAAGGTAACGCCATATTGGTGGTGTGCCGTCTCTGAAATCTCGGTGACGCCGCCCGGCTCCTGGCCGCCGAAATCATTCGACGGTACGCCGATGATGGTTAGCCCGCGCGCACGGAACTCGCTCCAGAGCTCCTGCAGGCCGGCATATTGCGGGGTGTAGCCGCAGAGCGAGGCGGTGTTGACGACGATGAACGGACGGCCGCTGAAGGCGGCGAGGCGGATGTCTTCGCCTGACAGCGCCGGGAAGGAGAATGCGTAGGCCGGGATCCGGCTGGCTTGCGCAAACGCGCGCGTCGCGAGGGGCGCGGCGATGGCCGCGAGTGCAGTGCTGACAAATCCCCTGCGGTTCAACATGGCGATCTCGTCCCCACTTCTGATCCGTGCGCATCATAGCGCGCACCGCCGGGTGGCGATGCTCAACAACGCGTTATGGGGGCCCGAGCCTGCTTAGCGCAGACGGACGATGAAGTCGGTGCCTTCGCCGGTCTCGCCCTGATTGATGCCCTGGTCGGACACGACGATCGAGCCGCCCGTGGTCAGCATCTCGTTGATCCTCGCCATGGTGTCGGCGGGGATCTGGAGGCGGTCCAGCGCTTCCGCCGGGCTGTTCGGCACGATCACCGGTTTGGCTGCGACCGGAATGACGGCGGCGCCCATCCGTTGACGGCGCGTGGTGCGAACCTCGTCCTCGCGCTCGACGGCGCGGACGTTCACCGGCAGCGACACCACCGACCAGCGCAGCGCGTTGGAATCGGCCTTGTCGACCTCGGCGGTGAACACATGCGTGCCGAGCGGACGATCGCTCGCCGCAATCGTCACGGGCACGTCGAACAGCGGCGCAAAGTTCTGCCGCACATAGAGCTTGGAATCCTTGCGGCTGATGAACACGGCGATCTGGCCCGCGCGCTTCGGCGGCTCCGGCTTTGCGGCCGGCGCCGGATCGGCGACGCGGGTCTGGTCCTTCTTGGCGTCGGAGGCAGCCGGCTGCGTCGGCGCCGCGGCGGTCGCGGGCGCGTCAGGCTTCTTCACCTCGACGGCTTCGGTCTTCGCAGGTTCGGTCTTTGCAGGTTCGGATTTGGCCGGCTCGGACTTGGCAGTCTCGTCCTTTGCGGGCTCCGGCTTCGCGGGCTCGGCCTGCGCGGTCACCGCAGGCTCGATCTTGTCGGCGGGCTTTTCCTCGCCAACCGAAGCTGCTTTTGGCGCATCCGCAGTGTCGGTCGGTTTTGCCTCGGTGCTCGCAGCGTCGGCGGGCTTTGCGTCATCGGCCTTGGCTGTAGCCTCGTCGGCCTGCGGCTTCGCGGCTTCGGACGCATCTGCAGTCTTGGTGGTCTCGGCCTTCGGAACGTCGACCTTGTCGGCTGGCATCTCCGCGCGTGCGAGTGCATTGCCGGTCGTCGCATCCGACATCACGTGGCCGACCGTCGAACGCAACTCGAGGATCTGGTCGGCGCTCGCGCTCTTGATCTCCGCGCCCTTGTCGGCCTTGTCGGCGACATTGGTCTGCGGCTCCGCGCTCGCCGCCGGCTGCGGCGGCACGCGCAGGGTGGCGAGCAGGGGATGAGAAAAGCTCATCGGCGACATCTCGCCGGGCGCGACGATGACGCGCGCGCCCATCTTGGTCCAATTCCACATCTTGGTGGCAAAGGCCATCGGCATGCGGATGCAACCGTGCGAGGCCGGATAGCCCGGCAGGACGCCCGCATGCATCGCCACACCCGACCAGGTGATGCGCTGCATGTACGGCATCGGCGCGCCGCTATAGATGTTGGAGTGGTGGAATTTGTGCTTCTGGATGATGCTGAACACGCCCATCGGCGTGGCGTGGCCCTTCATGCCGGTCGAGACCGGCGATTCCGCGAACACGCCGTTGGAATCGTAGATCGTGACCTTCTGCCGTTCGATCGAGACGGCGATGACGAGCGGTCCTTGCGGCTTGGCACCGGTTTCCTTCTCCGGCACCTCCTTCACCGCATTGCGCTTGCGCTTTGGCCGCTGCATTTCGGGAGACTGCGGCCGGGCATAGTAGTGGGCGCCGCCGGAGTAGTCGGGCCAGTAGTACAGGGCCGCTTCCGCCTGGCTCGTCGTGCCGATCGCGCCTGCCGCGGTGAAAATGGCAAGCCGCCACAGCCGCGCCGTTGCGGCAGAAGAACCCGACCCGTTCACGCCAGTCATCATCGAATCCATAATCCAAATCAGTGGTTAGTGTTACAGAGGGGGTCCGCGTTCACCAGTGACGCGGTTCACAGTCCGCTACTTTTGGCCTAGCCGTAGCAAAAAAGCCTCACATTGCGGTAAACGCCGACCGCCCGGATGGGCCCTGCCGTCTTCCTGACCGGCTCGGGAACACCTACATGCCGAGGGACGTCCTAGCGGAGAATTTTATGTCATCCAGCTTCCTCGGCCTTCGTGACATCGGCTTGAAAGGCCTCGCTTTATTCCTCCTGCTCGTGGCGGTACCGGGTGGCGCCGTGTCCGCTGCGGATGAGCCTGACCTGATCTTCCGCCGCTCGACGGTGTTCAAATGGGTCAGCCCGAACGACAAGCTTGCGACCTATGGTCTCGACGACCCCGAGGTCGAGGGCGTGGCCTGCCATTTCACGGTGCCGGAAAAGGGTGGCTTCAAGGGCTGGCTCGGGCTCGCCGAGGAGGTCTCCGATATCTCGCTCGCCTGCCGCCAGGTCGGTCCCATCAGGTTCAAGGACAAGATGGAGCAGGGCGACGACATGTTCCGCAAGCGCCGCTCGCTGTTCTTCAAGAAGATGCAGATCGTGCGCGGCTGCGACGCCAAGCGCAATGTGCTCGTCTACATGGTCTATTCGGACAAGCTGATCGAGGGATCGCCGAAGAACTCGACCTCGACCGTGCCGATCATGCCGTGGGGTGCTGCCGACGCGAACGTCCAGAAGTGCGGAGAGTTCTTTACGCAGTAGCGATCAGGCACTCGCCTTCGCGCGGTGCGTGACGGTTGCCGCGCGGGGCTTGGCATGATGCGAGCCGGTCAGCCGCACGAACATCTGCGGGGTTGCGTCGTAAGCACGCTGCGTCTGCAACGCCATCGCGGTTGAAGTGGTCGATCGCGGTTTGGTGCGGTCCACGGCTTGATCCGTGTCGCGCGCCGCTGCGCTGTTTGCCGCCGTCATTCTGGCCATCCCTGAATCTGCGAGCCCGGTTGTCCGGACTTGTTGGTGTCGAAGGCCTCAGTCGCCGCCGGGGTGTCTCCGGTTCAGTGCGACCAGCCTTCGTTGGCGGCTCTTATGCGCAGAGAAACGTAAAATGCCGATGAAGCCCCTGAATCCCCGAGATGACGCTGTCGGTTTTCACCGCCGCCGGAGGTCGTGAGGGAACTTTTTTGTCACGGAGGCAGGTCCGGCGCTGCTCTGAAATGATTGGGCTTTTTCCCCCAATGTTTCGTCGCCAGGGGGACGACGAAACAATTCTCACGAAGATGAAACCATTTTCCGCTTTTGGCGCATCACGGCCGAAACGGCCCATGGTTATCACCGCGGGCAACGACAACGGCGCTCAGCCGACCGACCGAACCTGGAGACAGTCAATGCGCGCGCTCAGCTTCATCCTCGCCTTCGGCTTCGTGATCGCCGGCTCCTCGATTGCCGGCTCTGCCGACAGCGGCCTGCCGGGCGTCGGAACCTTCGCCTACAATGGCGCTCCGGTCGCGACGTCGCAGGCGATGGTCGTCGCGTCGCGTTTCTGATCAGAACAAGAAATTCAGGCCATCATGCTTTATCGTCTCTGCGCCGCGGTTTTCGTCTCCCTCCTGACGATCAGTTCAGTCCAGGCGCAGGTGCGCTCTCCCAACCGTTTGCCGGATCCGCGTGGCGAGTTCGTGCGCCAGTGCGCGCCGCACATGCTCGGCCGCTGGGAGCATCCGGAAGAGGTTTGCGGGTGCCTGCATGATCATGCTGCATCCGTCGTTGAGGATCGCGATCTGCGCGAGGCGCTGCTGCGCGGCATCAGCGAAACCGGCGTCCCCACCATCGAAACCGACTGGGTACCGGCGTCAAAGCAGAGCGAAATCGGCCCGACCTTCACCAAGATCGCCAAGCCGACGCTTCAGTGCATGTTCGACCCCGCGAAGCAGTAAGCTTTGTTCATTTGGTCTTCGGACCAATCCGCGGCACACAGGTCCGTGTGACCAAGATGCCGCTTCCCGTCATCTTCGAGCCGCGCACTTCCTTGATCTGTCCTGCAGGGCAGGTGCCGTCATCGACGAGTGCGCGCTGACCCAGCCGCAAATTGGGAATGTCCTGCTCGCGCCCAACCGTTTGGGCGTGCACGGATGACGTCGCGATCATGGCGAGCAGGGCAGCGAGGCAAAGCGTGCGAACAGGAAGCATGGTGCGGAGCTCCGAGAGCGATGCCGCAATCTAGGGACCTGTCAGCGATTCTGATAGTCAACCTTCGTCACCGCCGCCGTGCAGTGGCGCGGAGCGCAGCGAGCGATTCCTTTGCGAGCCTTTCGGTTGCGGTCACGAGTTGCGGAATCTGATGCCCCGAAAATCCCAGCACGAAGCCCGGCAGGGGCCGCGCGCGGCTATAGGTGTCGGCCAGCAGCCAGCCTTCGGCGCCAGCGGCTTGTTTCGCGCGCGAGGCCACGGCGAGCTCGACCGATGGATCGAACCGCGCGACGAGATGCAGGCCTTGCGAAGGCACTGGAACGGACAGGCGCCCGTCGGAAGCCTCCTTTAGCGTCGTCGCAAGCGCGTCGCGCGCCTCGCGATAGAGTTTTCGCACCCGCTTGAGATTCTGCGCGAACGCACCCGAGTTCAACATGTCGGCGACGGCGCCTTCCATCAGCGTCGCGGGAAACCGGTCGAGCGCGGCACGCGCCGCCGCGACCTGGCCCATGAGTTGCTCGGGGACCGCGCAATAGCCGATGCGAAGGCCCGGAAACAGTGTCTTGGCAAAAGTGCCCATATAGATCACGCGCCGGAGGCGATCGATGCCGGCAAGCGACATCAGCGGCGCGCCGTCGTACCGAAACTCGCTGTCGTAATCGTCCTCGAGCACAAAGGCGCCGGCGTCCCTGGCCCAGTCGAGCAGCTCGAGCCGCCGCGGCATCGACATCTGCACGCCCAGCGGAAACTGGTGCGATGGTGTGACATAGGCGGCGCGCGCAGAGGGCGCGGCAGCGCGACCCTTGGCGACGCGCAGGCCGTGCTCGTCCACCGGCACCGAGACGGCGCGATAGCCGCAATGCGCGATGGTCTTCAATGCGGCAGGGTAGCCGGGGTCCTCGCACCAGACCTGGTCGTTGGGCCTGAGGATCGCGCTCATCACGATGCGCAGCGCGTGCAGCGTGCCCGAGGTCAGCATGATCTGCTCGGGATCACAGCGCAGGCCACGCGCCGACAACAGATGATCGGCGATGGCGACGCGCAGTTCGTGGCTGCCGCGGGGATCGCCATAATGCAGATGCTGGTCGCCGAAGGCGCGCATGCGCCGGCCGACGAAGCCGCGGAAGCGCTGCAGCGCGCGCTCGTCGATATGGGTGCAGCCGAGCGCGAATGCGCCTTGCCGCGGCGCATCGACTTCGACCTTCGGCTTCCGTGCCTCGCTACCGCGCGCCGGAATTCGATCGGCAACGAATGTGCCGGAGCCGACGGTGGCCTGCGCAAAGCCGTCGGCGATCAGCCGTTCGTAGGCGGTGACGACCGCATTGCGCCGGAAGCCCGTCTGCCTCGCTAGCGCTCGCGAGGGCGGTAGCGGTTCGCCGGGCTTCACGAGACCGGCGACGATCATCTCGCAGAGCGCCTGGTACAGCCGGTGTGCCGAAGCGGCGCCTTGCGTGACATGCGGGCCGGTGAGGTCCAGCGGCAGCTCGGCCTTGCCGGGAGAATTGGTCGGAATATTTCGCATGGAATTGGAACTATCGCAGACCAAACCGGACGCTACAACTGGCTTCAAGAATCGAATTCTCGACAGGAGCCATCCGTGTCTGACGGCGAAAACCTCGCGTCCTATCCGACCTCGTCGCGCAACCAGGTGAAGCGGCGTCACGACCGCGGCTTCTACGATCACGCGACCGTCCACCGCATCCTCGACGCCTCGATGATGTGCCACGTCTCCTATGTGATCGACGGCCAGCCCTATTGCACACCGACCTTCTTCTGGCGCGAGGGCACGAAGCTCTATTGGCACGGCTCGAGCGCGAGCCGCATGCTGCGCAACCAGTCGAAGGGCGAGCGCGTGTGCCTGACGGTCGCCCATCTCGACAGCCTGGTGCTGGCGCGCTGTGGCTTCAACCATTCGGCCGACTATCGCGCGGTGATGGCGTTCGGCACGGCCTATCTCGTTACCGACGCGGACGAGAAGGAGCGCGCTGTCGTCGCCATGGTCGACCGCTTTTTCCCGGATCGCACCGCGAGCCTTCGCGCGAGCAACACGCAGGAGATCAAGGCGACCTCCTTCATCGCCATGGAGATCGAGGAAGCCTCGGCAAAAATCCGCGCCAAGGGTGTGGCCGACGACGATGAAGATTACGAATTGCCTGTTTATGCCGAGCGCATTCCCGTGCGCACCGTGCTCGGCGCGCCGGAGCCATGCACGCGGCTACTCCCGGGTGTCACGCGGCCGGAGACGCTGAATGGCTACAGGGAAGGCCGACTGCTCGAAGATGCATTGCGGGATGCCTATTTTCTGCAGTACCCGAAGGGCTGAAATCGGTTAGCTTGCGGCTCCCAAAAAACGAGAAAAGGCCAATTGGAGTAGCCGCATGAATGCCGATACGCAGCAGAGCATCTTGGACGCCGTCGACGCCGGTTTCGACGCCCAGTTGGCGACGACGCGCGATTTCGTCGCGATCCCCTCGACCCGTGGTGCGGAGGGACCCTGCCAGGACATGATCGGCGATCTCCTGCGCGAACGCGGCTACGAGGTCGACGACTGGCACATCGATATCGAGGATCTGAAGGACCTGCGCCAGTTCGGCCCGATCCTGCACGACTTCTCTAGGGCACGCAGCGTCGTCGGCACGTACCGGCCGACGACCAATGGCGGCAAATCGCTGATCCTGCAGGGCCACTGCGACGTGGTGCCGGCGGGCCCGCTCGATCTCTGGGAGACGCCGCCATTCTCGCCCGTCATCAAGGACGGCAAGATGTATGGCCGCGGCGCCTGCGACATGAAGTCGGGCACGATCGGTGCGCTCTATGCGCTGGACGCGATCAAGGCCGCCGGCTTCAAGCCGACGGGGCGGATCCATTTCCAGTCGGTCATCGAAGAGGAGAGCACCGGCGTCGGTGCGCTCTCGACCCTGCAGCGCGGCTATCGTGCCGATGCCTGCTTCATTCCGGAGCCGACCAACGGCAAGATGGTGCGCTCGCAGGTCGGCGTGATCTGGTTCCGTCTCAAAGTGCGTGGTTATCCCGTCCACGTCGCCCATGCCGGTTCGGGCTCGAACGCCATCATGGCGGCCTATCACCTGATCCAGGCGCTGCAAAAGCTCGAGATCGAATGGAACGAGCGCGCCAAACAGGATCGCCACTTCAAGGCTCTCAATCATCCCATCAACTTCAATCCGGGCATCATCAAGGGCGGCGACTGGGCCTCCAGCGTGCCGGCCTGGTGCGAGGTCGATTGCCGTATCGCGGTGCTGCCGGGCTGGTCGGTCGCCGATCACCAGAAGGAGATTCTGGCCTGCGTGTCCGCTGCCGCGCGCGGCCACGGATTCCTCGCCAACAACCCGCCGGAGGTCGAGTGGTCGGGCTTTTTGTCGGAGGGCTACGAGCTGACGAACTCCGCCGCGCCCGAGGCCGCCTTCGGCAAGGCGTTCAATGCGGTCTATGGTGGTGCGGTGGAAGACCTCGTCTTCACGGCGCTGACGGATACGCGCTTCTACGGCCTTAACTACGACATCCCGAGCCTGTGTTTCGGCGCGACCGGTGCCGAGATGCACGGCTTCAACGAATATGTCGATCTGGAGTCGCTCAGGAAGTCGACCAAGGCCACAGCACTCTTCATTGCGGAATGGTGCGGGCTGGAGAAGGCGTAAGGCTCGCCCTTTCCTCTGTCATTGCGAGGAGCGGAGCGACGAAGCAATCCAGGCTGTTTCCGGGGAGGCAGTCTGGATTGCTTCGCTGCGCTCGCAATGACACTTGGTGAGGGCCAACGCCCAGCTTACCGGCACATCCAATTGCTTTAAGCTTAAAATAAAGACTGTTCCCGCGGCCGCGCCGGTGGCAGACTGTCATCCGACCACCGCCGAGTCCGCGAGGGGATAGCGATGCGCGATTGGGACGATGCCTATGCCAACTCGGCGCATGTGCCGGGGTCGGACAAGCTGCCGGCGCTGTGGGCGGAACGGGCGGCGGTCTACCGTGCCGGGCTAAAATCCTTCACGCCCGACATCACCTATGGCGTGGGCGAGCGGCAGCGCTTCGATCTGATCCAGCCGGACGGCGACAGCAAGGGTCTCGTCGTGTTCGTGCATGGCGGGTACTGGATGCGGTTCGACAAATCGTCCTGGACCGATCTCGCCGAGGGCGCGCGGCACCACGGTTGGACGGTGGCGCTGCCGAGCTACACGTTGACGCCGGCCGCGCGCGTCTCCGACATTACCGCTGAGATCGCGGCTGCGATCGCTGCCGCTGCGGCACAGGTGTCGGGCCCGATCCGGCTGGCCGGCCATTCCGCCGGCGGCCATCTCGTCACACGCATGTTGTGTGACGACAGTCGGCTCGAACCAGCCGTCCAATACCGCATCGCCTCGACGCTGTCGATCAGCGGGCTACACGATCTGCGCCCGCTGTTGAAGACGAAGATGAACGACACGCTTCGCATGAGCCTGGAGGAGGCGACGCTGGAGAGTGCCGCGTTGCATATGCCGCGCGGCACGTCGCCGGTCACCGCCTGGGTCGGCGGCAGCGAGCGCCCCGAGTTCATCCGCCAGTCGGAGCTGATGGCGAACGTCTGGATCGGTTTTGACGTACCGACACGCCTCGTCGTCGAGCCCGGACATAACCATTTTACCGTCGTTGACGGGTTGAAGGATCCAGCCTCCGCCATCACGAAGAGCCTGGTCGGTCTCGACTGACGGCGGGGCTGAGGATCGGAGGACGCGGCATGACCAGCAAAGACTACGATCCTGCGAGCGAAGGCGCCGAGACCGATTTCGCCAGGAAGATGTCCTACGGTGACTATCTTCAGCTTGATGCGCTGCTCGGCGCGCAGCATCCGATCTCGGACGCGCATGACGAGATGCTGTTCATCATCCAGCACCAGACCTCCGAACTGTGGATGCGGCTTGCGATCCACGAGATCAGTGCCGCCCGCCGCGCGATTGCGCGCGACGAGGTGCCGCCGGCAATGAAGATGCTGGCCCGCGTCTCCCGTATCTTCGAGCAGTTGAACAGCGCCTGGGACGTGCTGCGCACGATGACGCCGAGCGAATACACCCATTTCCGCTCGCGGCTGGGGCAATCCTCGGGCTTCCAGTCGCACCAGTACCGGCTGATCGAATACCTCCTCGGCAACCGCAACCATGCGATGCTCAAGCCGCACGCGCATGACGCGGAGGTCATGGCTTTGCTCGAAGCCGAGCTTGCAACGCCGAGTCTCTACGACGAGGTCCTGCGGCTCGCCGACCGCAAGGGCCTGAAGATGCCGGCCACCGTACTGGCGCGCGACGTCCGCAACACCCATCATTTCGACGAGGGCGTGCTGCAGGCCTGGCGTCGGGTCTACGAGGCGCCGGAACAGAACTGGACGCTCTATGAGCTCGCCGAGAAGATGGTCGACTTCGAGGATTACTTTCGCCGCTGGCGCTTCAACCATGTGACCACGGTCGAGCGCGTCATCGGCTTCAAGCGCGGTACCGGCGGCACCGGCGGCGTCAGCTATCTCAAGCGCATGCTGGAGATCGAGCTGTTCCCCGAGCTCTGGCGCGTCCGCACGATTCTTTGAGCTGTACCCATGACCGAGACCCGCCTGCGCGTCTACGACGACACCAAAGCGCTCTTCCATCTGCCCGAGGGCGTCATCTACCTCGACGGCAATTCGCTCGGTGCGCTGCCATCAGGCGTCGCCGAGCGCGTTGATCACGTCATCAGGGCCGAGTGGGGCAATGAGCTCATCCGCGCCTGGAACACCGCCGGCTGGTATGTGCAGCCGCGCCGCGTCGGCGACCGCGTCGCGCGGCTGATCGGGGCGGAAGCCGGTTCGGTGATGATGGGCGATACGCTGTCGCTAAAGGTCTATCAGGCGCTCGCGGCCGCGCTGGACCTGAACCCGGGGCGGAAGGTCGTGCTGTCAGACACCGGCAACTTTCCGACCGATCTCTATATGGCGGAAGGGTTGATCGCGACGCTCGGGCGCGGCCATCGCCTGCAACTGGCTGCGCCCGAAGATGTCGAGGCGCAGCTCACGGACGAGATCGCGGTTCTCTACGTCACCGAGGTCGACTACCGAACTGGCCGCCGCCACGACATGGCAAAACTGACGGCGAAGGCGCATGCGCTCGGCATCGTGACGGTGTGGGACCTCGCACATTCCGCCGGCGCCTTGCCGGTCGAACTCGCAAGCGTCGGCGCCGACTTCGCGGCCGGCTGTACCTACAAATATCTCAATGCCGGCCCCGGCGCGCCAGCGTTTCTCTACGTGGCGCCGCGCCATGCCGATCGCGCGCGGGCTGCGCTCTCTGGTTGGATGGGCCACGCGAAACCCTTTGCGTTCGATCTCGGCTATCAGCCTGCTGATGGTGTCGAACGCATGCGCGTCGGCACGCCGCCGGTGCTAGCGATGGCCGCACTCGAAGCCTCGCTTGACATCTGGGATCGCGTCGACCTTGGAGAGGTTCGCGCTCGTTCGCTTGCACTCGGCGATCTCCTGATTGCTGAGGTCGAACGGCACTGCCCGTCTCTGAAGCTGGTCACGCCGCGCGTCCATGAGCAGCGCGGCTCGCAGGTCTCTTTTGCATTTGAAGGCGGTTACGCGGCCATGCAAGCCCTGATCGCCCGCGGCGTGATCGGCGATTTCCGCGCGCCCGACATCATGCGTTTTGGTATCACGCCGCTCTATATCGGCGAGGGCGAAGTGCTGAAGGCGGCCGAGATCATCGATGAAGTGATCAATGGCGAGGTGTGGCGGCGGCCGGAATATCAGGTCGTCAATGCGGTGACGTGATGAAGGTCGTCAACCCGACGGCCATAGCGCCTTCACGATCGCATCGAGCCCGTCAGTCAGCGCGGCTGGCCCCGGCTGCAGGATGATCGGCGACTTGATCTCGACGATGCGCCCCTCGCGCACGGCCGGGACCTGATCCCAGCCGTCGCGTCTGCGAATGCGATCGGGCACGACCTTCTTGCCGCACCAGGACGCGAGGATCACGTCGGGCGCTGCTATTCGCACCGCGTCGGGAGCAATGATGCGGTCTTTAGCGGACTGCCGATGCCGCAACTCCGGTAAAATATCTTCGCCACCGGCGATCTCGATCAGCTCGGAGACCCAACCGATGCCGGAGATGAGCGGATCGTCCCACTCCTCGAAATAGACGCGCGGTTTCGGTGAGGGCCGGGGCGTCGTCGCGATCTGCGCAAGCCGCGTCTCAAAACCCTTGGCGAGTTGATCGGCGCGATCCGCGCATCCGACCAGCGCACCAAGCGTGCGGATCATCGCAAAAATGCCGGCGATGTCGCGTTGGTTGAAGACGTGGACGTTGACGCCGGCGCGGACGAGGTCGGCGACGATGCCGGCCTGGAGATCGGAGAAAGCGAGCACCAGGTCCGGTTCCAACGCCAGGATCTTGGGAACATCGGCCGAGATGAACGCCGATACCCGCGGCTTCTCCCGGCGCACCTGCGGCGGCCGCACCGCATAGCCGGAGACGCCGACGATGCGGTCCTGCTCGCCGAGCAGGTACAGCGTCTCGACGGTCTCCTCGGTCAGGCAGACGATGCGGCGGGGCGGGAAGTGGCGCATGGCTAAGCATATGCCCTGATGTCCGCGCCAATGTCATTACGGCCATGACCTCAGACGTCATTGCTTTGCCGCGCCGGGCAATTCACCTTGAGCCTTCAAGAGATTGGGAGAGGAAACGATGACGCTGCTTGAGAAACTTCACGCGATGAAAATGCCGTTCGCCGAGCTCAAGGGCGTGCAGTTCGTGGAGGCCGAGAAGGATCGCGTGGTGGCGCGGATGACGGTTCGCCCCGATCTCTGCACGCTCCACCACACCATCCATGGCGGGGCCATCATGGCGTTCGCCGATTCCGTTGGTGCTGCGGCAACCGTGATCAACCTGCCTGAAGACGCCAAGGGCACCACGACGCTGGAGAGCAAGACCAACTTCATCGGCGGCGCCAAGGAGGGAGCCACCATCATAGCCACCGCGACGCCGATCCACCGGGGGCGCCGGACCCAGGTTTGGACCACCCGGCTGGAGACCGAGGACGGTAAATTGGTAGCCGTCGTGACCCAGACGCAGATGGTCCTGTAAGATTACGGGTCCTTGATTTTGTTAACGAATTGGTCGTTACCCCTGCCGCTAGATTGGGCATGTTCCCGTCTTGAAAAAGATGCTGCGACGCACAATATTGGGGGCCTAGGGATTCGAACGCCTCCTCGAGGGACACCAAGAGGAGTTATGACTTGTCACCAGATTTGGCACTTGAAGAAACCATCCACACCGAGCCGGGCACCGCGTCGGGCTATGTGCGGACCTTGATCCAGCAGGAAGAACTGCCGCTGCTGCGCGATCATCTGCTGAGGCTCGATCCCGAAAGCCGGCACGACCGCTTCAACGGTTTTCTCGACGACAGCTTTATCGAGCGTTACGCCGCCCGCTGTGCGGACGACGGCACCGTCATCGTTGCCTACATCGTCGACGGCATGGTCCGCGGCGCGGCCGAGCTTCATCCGCCGGAGGGCGATTCCCTGCCTGAGGTCGCATTCAGCGTCGAAGCCTCCGCGCGCCGCCAGGGCGTCGGCACCGTGCTGTTCCGCCGCCTGATCGCGGAAGCGCGCTGGAAGGGATACAAGAGCCTGCGCATCACGACAGGTGCGGACAACCAGGCGATGCGCGCGCTCGCCAGGAAGTTCGGCGCGCATCTGGCGTTCCGTCACGGCGAGTCGACCGGCACGATCGATCTGACCAGGACACCTGAAGCCGAGCTCGCCGATCTTGCGGCTGCGCCTTTCCGCGCGGGCCGCGCGATGCTCAGCTTCAACTCGACCTGGTGGAAGTTGTTTTCCAGCATGGTCGGCTCGAACCGCGCCGCCTGAACAAAAAAGCGGACCGGCAAGGCCGGTCCGCTTTTGAAATTTCGAACTTTTAAGCCCGGCTTCAGGTGCCGGTACGCTTGTCGTTGCCGAAACGGCGCACGACGCGGCGTTCGACCACCACCGAGCGCTGCGCGCCCTGTTCGCCGGCGATCACGCGGGTTGCGGTGATGCGGTTGTTGACGCGCGCCTGCTTCTTGACCTCGGCCTGCACGACATCCAGCGGCATGCCCATCAGGGACGCTGCGATCTCAGCCTGCTGCTCCTGGTCGTCGGTAATCCCGATGGCGGCGAAAATCGCCTCGTCCAGGGTGGGGGGATCGTGGCGGACGCGCCGCGTGCCGTACTTGGTATTCCAGTCTGCGCTCATAGGGGCCTCGTTTCGATCCGGGATACCTAGTGCCGACCATGTTGCATTGCAATATGAATTTGGGATGGCAATCCAGCCATGCACTCACAATTTCTCAATCCGGCTCGCATCATAGAGCTCGATCGTCGTCGCCCCTGCGGCAAGCGACCGCAGGGCCCGGACGAAGTCGCCCGACGCCGGCACCTGGAAATGGGTGGCGAGGGCCGCCCTGTCAGCCCATTGCTCGAAAAAAACCAACCGCAGCGGGTTTTCACAGTCGACCTGGACGGAATGCGAGATGCAGCCGGGTTCGGCCCGCGAGCGATGCACATGCTCGAGGCTCAGCCGGCGCACCTCGTCGAACGTCTCGGGCCGGGCCGTCACGCTTCCTGTCACCACGATCATTGTGCGCTCCGTTATTTTGCTGCGGCGTCCAGTGCCATCTCGACCGCCGGCTGTTGCGGCCAACGCTTCAGTGCGGCATGGCCCGCGTCTGTCAGCTCATAGATCCCGCGCTCGGCGCGCGCGAACCAGCCGTAGACGTTGTGCAGAAGAATCTTGCCGGCATCGGGACACTGCACGCGCAGCTCGCGCACTTTGCGCGGGCCTGCGGCAAGCTGGGACGCGCAGGCCAGCGCCTGCTGGCGATAGGCGGTCATGATCGGCGAGCGCGTGCTACCGCCGAGCACGGGATCGCCCTGGCGGCGCTGATGTTCGGAAACGAGCCGCGAGCGCTTCTTCGGCTCGCGGCGCGGTGCTGCTGTCGGCGGCTTCACCAAGACCTCGACCTGCCCGCGATCGGTGACGCCGAGCATGCCGAAGCCGAGGCGGCGGCAGAGATTGCGATAGCGCGCGTCGCTCTCGCGTCCCTTGCCGCGCGCCGACATCTTTGCCGCGATCCAGACCTCGTCGCCCTTCGGCGCGCGATCGACCGCTTGCAAGATCAGTTCAAGATTGAAGGCGAGCTTCAGCTCGCCGATCACCACGACGGGCGGATCATCGGCGCTGAGGCCCACGAGATCGCAACCGCCGATCTCGCCCTTCACGGTGAAGCCGAGCTTTTCGAGGAAGCGTTTGACGGGGAGGTAGAGCGCGGTTTCCACGGGCGGCCCAGGGCGGAGAATCAGTGTGGGCAGCTTAGCCCGGATTGCTCCCGCGCTGATCGGCCCTTTCGGAGGCGGGGGATCGCTACACCCGCCCGCTGACCGGGATCAGCGCGCCGGTTACGGCGCTCGAGGCGTCGCTGGCCAGGAACAGGATCACCTCGGCGAGCTCCAGCGGGGTGACCCACTTGGCGAAATCAGCATTCGGCATGCTGGCGCGGTTGGCCTGCGTGTCGATGATCGAGGGCAGCACCGCATTGACGGTGACCTTGCCCTTCCACTCGTTGGCGAGCGCCTCGGTCAGGCGATGCACGCCGGCCTTCGAGGCCGCATAGGGACCCATGCCGGAGCCGGCCTGCAGCGCACCCATGGCGCCGACATTGACGATGCGGCCGGCCTGCGAGGCGGCGAGATGCGGCAGCGCGGCGCGCGAGGTGTTAAGCGCGGTCAGCACGTTGAGCGCATACATGCGTTGCCAGGTCTTGATGTCGCCGTCGCCGACCGTCTCGAAGGAAAAGCCGCCGGCGATGTTGATCAGCGCGTCCAGCCGGCCGAAATGCTTTGCGGTGGCCTCGATCGCGTTCTTCGCTTGTGCCTCATCGGATAGATCGACGCCGCCGATCTCGAGACGGTCCGCGGTTGCGGGCGCTTGCGACGGCGCGTGGTCGATGCCTGCAACGCGCGCGCCGCGCGACAGGGCCGTCTCGGCGACCACCTTGCCCAGCGCACCGAGCGCGCCGGTGATGACGATGGCTTTTCCCTGCACAAGCCTCTCCGTCGGTTCAGTTCACGTCGACTATTGCGCCCCGTGAACTGGACTTGCAATGGCGGTGACTTCAGGACTGGGGTATAGATACAACTTTAGATCGTAGATGAGGTTGTTTCATGCCCGACAATTTTCCAACCCTCGAATTTCCCGCAGCGATCGTCGATCTCAAGCATCCCCTGGAGAATTTCAAGACCGCGCTCGCTGGAACCGGCCCGGTGCGCATCGTGGCGATGGGATCATCATCGACGGCCGGACTTGATAATGTCGTTGCCTATCCCGCACGGCTCGAACTGTATTTGAGAAGACACTTCAAGGATCACGATCAGCGTCCGAACATCCGGATCGACGTGCTCAACCGCGGCAAGGGCGGCGAGGAAGCGCCGCAGGAAGTGAAGCGGTTTGATGCCGACATCTTCGCCGATCATCCTTCGCTGGTGCTCTGGCAGGTCGGAACAAACGCCGTCTTCCGCCAGAAGGAGTTCAACTTCGACGAGGTCGTCAGCAAGATTGTCGAGGGATTGAAAGTCCTGGGCGACCATCCGACCATGGATGTCGTGCTGATCGATCCGCAATACACGACAGCCATGCTGTTCGACGAAAGCGCCGAACTGGCCGAAAAGATGGTCTTGGCAATCCGGACCGCGGCGCAAAACGCCAGGGTCAATTTGTTCCAGCGCTGGGCGCTGATGCGGCACTGGCACGTCCGAAACAACGCGTCGTTCGAGCAACTCGTCGCACCGGACGACGGGCTGCTGCTGCATCAGAGCGACTGGAGCACCATGCACGTCGCGCGGGCCCTTCGTTCGGCGATTCTGAAGGCCGTCGGAGCCACACAGACATGCGGATGCCTGATTACGACTGCAGATAGCGCGCCCGCAGCGCCTCCCGCTCCGCCGGGCCAATCTTGAGGCCGTCGCGCAAATAGGCTTCGAGATCGCCATACTCGGCACTGACTGCCTCGAAGCCGGCGTTGAGGTAGGACGCCTCGACGCTTCCGATCGCGTTGAGCACCTCGTCGGGTAGATCAGTCACGGTCGAGAGATCGCGCCGGTAGAACCGGTTCGTCAGCAGATAATCCTCCGCGATGATGTCGTCTGACACGCCGAGGGCGTGGAGGATCAGCGCGCTGGCAAAGCCGGTGCGGTCCTTGCCTGCGGTGCAGTGGATCACGAACGGCGCGTGGTCGTCGAGCAGATGGCCGAACAGCGCGCGGAAGCTGTGCGTGTTGTGGCGGACATAGTTGCGATAGGACTCGCGCATGAGCTCCAGCGCAACGGACGCCGTGAGCGTGCCGGCAGCGAGCCGCGCGCGGAGCGCGGCGATCACCGTCGGCTCTATCGGGAGCGAATGCACGGTGATCTCGGCCATGCCGCAGACGCCAGACATCCGCTCCTCGACGCCGCGGAAGTCGAATGCGCGCGTCACGCCGAGGCCGCGGACGATCTCGACGTCGGCCTCGGTGAGCTGGCCGAGATGGTTGGAGCGAAAGATCTGCCGCCAGCGCGTCAGGCGGCCGTCGGCGGTCGGATAGCCGCCGAGGTCGCGAAAATTGCTGGCGCCTTGCAGGGCGAGGTGACGGGAAGGGGAGTCTGACATCGGAGCAGCTTGAGCTATCTTGTTGGCGAGGAGCGGCGCGCGGCTGGCGCGTCGGGCGGTCTATTACAGGGGGCGAACATGGGCCGGCACAAGGCCATTCTTTTGGCTGCGGTCGTTCTGGCGGGCGGAACATTGTGCGCGCGGCCGGCGGCGGCGCAGACATTCCAGAACTATCGTTGCGCCGACGGTACCAACTTTATCGTCGCATTTTATGACTACGACAAACGCGCCTTCGTGCAGATCGACGGGACGTCGCTGCCGCTCAAGAAGCGGGTCACGCTCTCGGGCGCGCGCTATTCGGGGGCGGGAATTACGCTGAAGATCGGCAAGAGCGGCACGACGGTGCAGCATCTCAAGCGGCCGGTGACGGCCTGCGAACAGGTCCAGCGCTCATGAATCAAAAAGGGTCGAAACGCCGTTGTTTCGACCCTTTTTCAAACGTCCGCCGGGCGCTTCGCGCAGGGCGGTAATATCGAGACCGGTACAGACATCAGCGATCCCATTTCGGCTTGGCTTCCTCGATCGCATCCTGGTGATACCAGCTTCCGCTGCACACCGTTTCGACGACGGGGGTGGAGCCCTGATTGGCCGGCAACCTGGCGTCGCCGTAGCGGCGACCCACGAGGGCGGAACGGCCCCCGACCGGGAACTGATAGATCTTGGCAGATCCGATACTCAGACCATTGTTCATCATTGCGGTAGTCTCCTTGAATCGGAGCGGTTGGCCTCCATGGTGCGCCCGACTCGTTCGCTAGTGGTTACTGGACTCCCCATATCGGCCGCCCCTCGCGAAATTCAAAGTGCTGAAAAGGAAATCACTTCTGGCCTAATTTTTGAGCAGTGAGGGTTCTGCACCCTCCAAGGCAGCCCCTGTCTGACTAACGCATGGGCCATTCCGAAGGTTGCGGGCAGACCGGCGTCGCCTTCGCAAATATTGCGGGCGGCTGATGCGCGTTTCATCGGCAGCGCGGTGCACAACCCAAGGTGCACCAGAATCGAGCGATTTTCTCGGGATTTTTGCGGTGCGGCGTCACGACAACGTGCGCCGCTATGACGCACTCGCCTGTGAATTGCCGCCCACCCGGAGGCGGGGTTCACCGCAGTGGAAAACCGCCTGCAATGCGGCGTTTTGGCACGCAAAATGCTTAGAAGCGGTCGGCCGATGGTGGCCGGGTAACAATCGTGCGGGGGCCCGAGGTCCCCAACCTTTCGCATCATCTACAGAGAGGCTCAATGACCAAGTACAAGCTCGAGTACATTTGGCTCGACGGATATACGCCGACTCCGAATTTGCGCGGCAAAACTCAGATCAAGGAATTTTCGTCGTTCCCCACGCTCGAGCAGCTTCCGCTCTGGGGCTTTGACGGCTCCTCCACCCAGCAGGCCGAAGGCCACAGCTCCGATTGCGTGCTGAAGCCGGTCGCCGTCTTCCCGGATGGCGCGCGCACCAACGGCGTGCTCGTGATGTGCGAAGTCATGATGCCTGACGGCAAGACCCCGCATCCGTCCAACAAGCGCGCCACGATCCTCGACGACGCCGGCGCCTGGTTC
Organism: Bradyrhizobium guangdongense; assembly: GCF_006483445.1. Classification (GTDB taxonomy): domain Bacteria; phylum Pseudomonadota; class Alphaproteobacteria; order Rhizobiales; family Xanthobacteraceae; genus Bradyrhizobium; species Bradyrhizobium guangdongense_A. The sequence goes on from NZ_PPPT01000103.1 coordinate 21,771, forward strand.
GGCTTCGAGCAGGAATACTTCTTCTACAAGGACGGCCGTCCGCTGGGCTTCCCCGAGTACGGCTATCCGGCCCCGCAGGGCCCGTATTACACCGGCGTCGGCTACAAGTTCGTCGGCGACGTCGCCCGCAAGATCGTCGAAGAGCATCTCGATCTCTGCCTCGCGGCTGGCATCAACCACGAAGGCATCAACGCGGAAGTCGCGAAGGGCCAGTGGGAATTCCAGATCTTCGGCAAGGGCTCCAAGAAGGCCGCTGACGAGATGTGGATGGCCCGCTACCTGATGCTGCGCCTGACCGAGAAGTACGGCATCGACATCGAGTTCCACTGCAAGCCGCTCGGCGACACCGACTGGAATGGCTCCGGCATGCACGCCAACTTCTCGACCGAGTACATGCGTACGGTCGGCGGCAAGGAGTATTTCGAGGCGCTGATGGCCGAGTTCGACAAGAACCTGATGGACCACATCGCCGTCTACGGCCCGGACAACGACAAGCGTCTGACCGGCAAGCACGAGACTGCGCCCTGGAACAAGTTCAGCTACGGCGTGGCCGACCGCGGTGCTTCGATCCGCGTTCCGCACTCCTTCGTCAACAACGGCTACAAGGGCTATCTGGAAGACCGCCGTCCGAACTCGCAGGGCGACCCATACCAGATCGCTTCGCAGATCCTGAAGACGATCGCTGCCGTGCCGACCGACAAGAAGGCCGCCGCCTAACGCATCTTCCGGCCCGGGCTTGGGGGGCTTTGCCCGGGCTGGCAATCAAATCCGCCGAGGCCGAAAGGCCTTGGCGGATTTTTGCATTCTGATGACAACGTGGCCCGCGCGGCGAAATTGGCGGAGCGCGCTATATCCAGCCCGCCCGCGCGCGGATAAACTGGCGTTGCGGATGTGCGCGGGCCGGGGACACGGCTGGTGTTTGAAGGTTTCTACAAGGTTCGATATGGGATGGCCGGCGCCGTCGGCCGGAGCGTGATGCATGTCGGCAACGGCAAGATGCTGGGCGGCAACTCGGCCTTTGCCCATATCGGCACCTACGAGAAGACGGCCGACGGGCTCACGATCGAGATCAAGACCTATCGCCACAATCCCGATCCCCACTATCGCGCGATGGCCGGGACCGACAACGCGACCCTGATCGCCAAGGGTTGGGCGGACGGCGATCTCGTGCGCTTCAAGGGCGAGATGAAGGAACTGCCCGGCGTCCCGTTCGAGTCGGTGATGACGCCGCTCAGGGAGGACGAGGCGCCGGCCGCCGGCGTCGTCGGCGAGGGCGGCATCGTCAACGGGCTCTACTCCATCCATTTGCGCATGCTCGACGGCGTCGACGGAGGGCTGACCGGCGTGATGCTGCTCAACCAGGGCCGCATCCTCGGCGGCGATGCCTCGTACTACTATCTTGGCAGCTACACGGCCGCGAACGGCCGCTGGAAGGGGCAGATCCTCAACCAGGAGCACACGGCGGCCCGCGACGAGAACCCCGTGTTCGGCGGCCATGAGGTCGGCATCGGCTTCTCCGGCACCTATGACGACGATCACGCGGTGCTGGAGGCAACCGCGCTTGCCGGCAAGCGCAGTCTGCGCATGACCGCCGCGCTGCGGCTGATGCAACGCGCCTGATCAGGCAACGTCATGGACAATGCTATCCGCATGCTCTCGACGCTCGGCCTGATGGGCGCGATGCGCAGCCTTTCGGAGGCCGCCGAGCTTGCGGCGGGCGTCCGGATCGATGCCGATTACGCGCCGACCATGGCGCTCTTGAAGCGGTTGCGTGAGGGCGAGGCGGCCGATCTCGTGATCCTCACCCGCGAGGGGCTCGACGATGTCATCGCCGAGGGCCGCGTCGCCGCGGACAGCGCGGTCGATTTGGCGCGCTCCTATGTCGGCATCGCCGTCAGGGCAGGGGACGCGCATCCCGACATCGCCAGCGAAGCTGCGCTCCGCAAGACGTTGCTGGCCTCGCGCGCGGTCGCCTATTCGCGGCTGGGAGCCAGCGGCATCTACTTCGCGCAATTGATCGAGCGGCTCGGCATTGCCGCCGAGATCAATGCCCGCGCCGTCATCGTGCCGCAGGGTTTTACGGCCGGGCGTCTGGTGAGCGGCGAGGCTGACCTCGCCGTGCAGCAGATCAGCGAGCTGAAGCAGATCGCGGGCATCGAGGTCATAGGCCCCATACCACCCGACATGCAGACGCCGGCGGTGTTTTCGGCCGGCCGCATGGTTGATGCGAAGAACGCTGCGGCCGCCGACCGGCTGCTGCGCTATCTCGCCTCCGCTGAGGTCGCGCCCGCCCTGCGAGAGTCCGGACTCGAGCCTTGAATTTGCCGACCGCCGGACGCAACCTGCGCGCCATGCGAAAAATCGCGCTCGCCATCCTCATCGCTCTCGCGTCGCCCTTTCAGGCCCACGCGCAATCGGCCGACCTCGTGCTGTGCGACCGGCTGGCCGCCGATCCCAGCGATCCCGACAAGCCGGCCGATGTCCGCGGCGTGGCCGACGTCGCGCCCGCCGACATTCCCACTGCGATCAAGTTCTGCAAGACAGCGTCCGGCGGCTCGCGGCGCGCGATGTTCCAGCTCGGCCGCGCCTATGCCGCCAACCGGCAGATGCCCGAAGCCATGGCCGCCTGGCGCAAGGCTGCCGACAAGGGCTCGACCTCGGCGATGGTCGAACTTGGTGTGCTCTACGGCACGGGCGCCGGCGTTGCAAAGGACGAGGCGCAGGCGCGAAAGCTGTTCGAGAAGGCGGCGGAAGCCGGCAACCCCCGTGGCGTCAGCAATCTCGCCGCGCTCGGCGGCGGCAGCCCGGGCGCGTCAGCCAATCCTGCGCGCTCGCGCGAACTGCTCGGCCGGGCGGCCGAGACCAATGCGGAGGCGCAGTATCAGCTCGGCCTGATGCTGTCGAACGGCAGCGGCGGCCAGCAGGACGATGTCGCCGCGCGCGCGATGTTCGAAAAGGCGGCCGCACAAAACCATCCCGGCGCACTGGAGCGGATGGGCGCCTTCGCGCAGGAGGGCCGCGGCGGTCCAAAGGACAAGGATGCCGCAAAGGCTTATTACGAACGCGCCGCGGCGCTCGGCGACGAAGACGCCAAGAAGGCGCTGGAGCGGATCCGCTGTCCCTATGCGATCAAGAACAAGCAGGGCCAGCTCGTCACCACGCTGTGCTTCTGATCGCAACAGTCAAATCCCGACAGCATTGATCGAGCGCAAGACCCGGCGCAGCCACGTCGCGATAAAGTACGTCGCAAGAAGAACAATGGAGCTTGCGATGAAACTTCGACGTGGAACGGCGCTGCTGGCGTGCCTTGCGGCCTCAACGGTCGTTGCGACGGCCCAGGATCTGAAATCGCCGACCGCCGGCGACTATGTGCCCCGGCTCGGCGACATCATGGGCGCGGCGCAGGCGCGTCACCAGAAGCTGTGGCTCGCGGGCAGGGCGCAGAACTGGGAGCTCGCGGCCTTCGAGCTGCGCCAGCTCAAGGCAGGCCTCGTCGAGGCCGCCTTGCTGTATTCGGGCATTCCCGTCACGAACGTCACCACGCTGGAGACGCCGCTGCAGGCGGCTGCCGACGCGATCGCGGCAAAGGACGGCCGCAAGCTCGCAAAGGCCTTCGGCGACCTCACCGAAGGCTGCAATGGCTGCCACCGGTCGATGGGACGGGGCTTTGTCGTGATGCGGGTTCCTGCCGATCAGCAGCCGTTCGGCAACCAGGCGTTCCAGCCGCAAGGCAAGCCGTGAAGGAACTTGCCATGCGCGCTCGCGCTTGATCTGAGGGGCTGCAGGCAAGGGGAGTGGCGATGATCCGCAAGCTGGCATCCGGCGAATACCGGCTCTATTCGCGCAAGGTGAACCCGAAGACGGGCAAGCGGCGCAACCTCGGCACTTTCAAGAGCCGCGCGGCGGCCGAGAAGCACGAGCGCGAGGTGCAGTATTTCAAGCGTCACTAACGCGTGATCGACGTTCCGGCGGGAGCCGACAAAAATGACGTCGAAAACAACCCCATGCACAGTAGAACGCTTCTACGCGAAGCGATGCCGGTCGGCGCGGGGAAGGCGTGTCAGAACAGGACTCTGCAGCCTCTTGCCGGGTCCATCGGCACGAAACAGCGCGGGGCGCGCGATGCGGTCAGGATCGATCATCATCGCGCACTTCGGCTCTCGTCTGCGCATGATTTCTGCGCAAACGCGTTTCGCGTTTTCGCCCAGCGATTTCGTATTTTGCGAAAAACCGCTTGACCCGTCGGGCAAATCAGGTGTATATCGTCATCATCGCGAGGGTTGGGGCTCACTGACGGGCCTGCGCGGAAAAGCCTGATAGATTCGGTGCGGCGGCGGTGCTAGGTAGCGCCGCGACTCGCGTTGTTTTTCCGGGAATGTTTCGTTGCTGAACGGGCTCTACAAGGTCGAATACGGCGTCAACGATGCGTTCGGCCGCAGCATCATGTGCATGCATAACGGCAAGCTCCTGGGCGGCAACTCCGCCTTTGCCCATCTCGGCAGCTATCAGGAGCGCGATGGCGAGATCGTCGGCGAGGTCATCACCGAACGTCACAATGACGATCCCCACTACAAGCCGCTGATGGGCATCGACGTTGCCACCATCAGCGTGCGTGGCAAGACCACCAGCCGCGGCATCCGTTTCGAAGGCGAGGCCACTCCGGTGCCGGGTGCGATGTTCTGGGCCGATCTGACGCGGCTCGAGGACGATGCCCTGCCGCCACGGGGCACGGTCGGAGCCGGCGGCATCGTGAACGGGCTCTATGCGATCCATCTCAACGCACTCGACGGCGTCGATGCCGGCCTGTCCGGCGTCATGCTGCTGATGGACGGCCGCATCCTCGGCGGCGATGCGTTCTTCTACTATCTCGGCTCCTATGCGTCGGAGAACGGCCGCTGGAAGGGCGAAATCCTCAACCAGGAACACACGCCGGCAAAGGGCGAGAACCCGGTGTTCGGCGGCTACGAGGTCGGGATCGGTTTCTCCGGCCACTGCAACGACGAGGGCGGCGACCTCGAAGGCATCGCGCTCGCGGGCAAGCGCAGTTTGCGGCTGGCGGCGTCGCTGAAGCTGATGCGGCGGGCGTGAACGTCGTTCCAATGGCACGCTTTCGTACCGTGCACCAAGCGCTGGACGTGCGCCGCACCCGCAGCCTATCCTGAAGGTTTCTGCTCGCGTCGGCGGCCTGCCAATCGGCGGTCGCATCAGGGGCTGCAACATGCGCTATCTCTTCGAGGAGTACGCGTTCGACACCGCCCGCCGCGAACTCTATCGCGGAACGGATGCGGTTGCCGTCAGCCCACAGGTGTTCGATCTCCTCGATTACCTGATCCGTCACCGGGATCGCGTCGTCACCAAGGACAATCTCATCGGCGCGATCTGGCAAGGACGCGTCGTGTCCGATGCGGCCCTGACGACGCGCCTGAACGCCGTCCGCAGCGCCATCGGCGATTCCGGCGAGGCGCAGCGTCTGATCAGGACGTTGCCGCGAAAGGGGTTTCGTTTCGTCGGCGAGGTGCGTGAGGAGCGAGAGGTTGCGGGTGCGGACGATGCGCCCGAGCGCGCTCCTGCAATACCTGACAGGCCCTCCATCGCCGTGCTGCCGTTCGCGAACATGTCCGGCGATCCCGAGCAGGAGTACTTCGCAGACGGGATGGTTGATGAGATCACGACCGCGCTTTCGCGGTTCAAGGGGCTGTTCGTGATCGCGCGCAATTCGAGTTTCACCTTCAAGGGCAAAGCGGTCGACATCAAGGACGTCGGGCGCCGGCTTGGCGTGCGCTATGTCCTCGAGGGGGAGGTGCGCAAGGCGGCGGGGAGAGTTCGCATCACGGGCCGGTTGATCAATGCGGCAACAGGCACGCACATCTGGGCGGACAGGTTCGAGCGCGACATGACCGACATTTTCGCGCTGCAGGACGAGTTCACGCTCGCCGTTGTCTCGGCCATTCGGCCAAAGCTGGTCCAAGCAGAAATTGCACTGGCGTCGCGGCGGCGACCGGAAGACCTCACCGCCTATGATCTTTTTCTCCGGGCGCTGCAGCAGGTCGGCCCATCGACCCGCGAAGGGTTGGCCCAGGGGCTCCGGCTGATCCACCGCGCGCTGGAGCTCTACCCCCGGTTTGCTGCTGCCGCCGCTCTCGCAGGTGCCTGCCACGCGGAAAACGTGGTCAGGAACTATACCACCGAGCCTCAATTCGAACGCGAGGAAGCCGTTCGGCTCATGCGCCTGGCGCTCAGCCTCGACGATGGCGATCCGGACACGTTGGCAAGTGCGGCCTTGATCTCGGCACTCCTGGTCGGCGATTGCGAAACCGAGATCGAGATGTCCGACCGGGCCGTGAAGCTCAACCCGAATTCATATCGCGCGTGGCACTGCAGAGGTTGGGTCCTCAAGATTGCGGGGCAGCCAGAGGAAGCGATCCGGAGCCTTGAACGTGCCATGCGAATGAGCCCGCTGGACCCGGAAACATTCGCAGCGCTGACCGGAATGGGATTTGCCCTTCTCGAGCTTCGTCGCTTTGACGAGGCCATCATTGCAGCGAAGAAAGCCCAGCGTCTAAACCCATGCTATCCAGGACCCTACCGATGCCTCGCATCCGCTTTCGCCCATCTCGGACGCGACGCCGAGGCCCGTGAGGCGGCGGCTCGTATGCTCGAGCTCGATCCCGCCTTCACGATCTCGGCGTGGAGCGCCCGGAGCCAGATATCGAAAACCGCTGACCTGATGATCGAGGGTTTTCGGAAAGCGGGATTGAGCGAATGAGCTGTGTTCGTTCGCGCAGACTGGCGGATCCATAGGGTGAGCATTCTGGGCCGTATTCATAAATTCGGCCAATGTCCGTTTCGCTCTGATAGCATCGGCGCAGCAAATGACGCGATGGGCGAGAAGCGTGTCCGCGAGCAGACGTCGTTTCGAGGGCGTGACCTCATCGCGCGGCCAGCCATTGCCGGACAGATGTGGCGCCGGTTGGACGCTTACGGGGAACAAGCGGATGTCAGCCAGCCGACAATCTCCGCTGAAACCGTCGAAGATGACCCGTAGCGGACCTTCTCAGATCACAATCCTTGCTCTACCAGCGCCCTTTGCGTTCGTCACGTAAGGCGATCGATGATCTCAAGCAGGCGGTCGCAGGATGCCGCGAGACGCTTGTTGGGAGCTGTCGCGATACCTAGCAGTAGACCGGACCGCGCCGAAGCTGCCCTCGCATACCAGAGCGACAGCGGAGCGGGCGCCAATCCAAACGGCAGCATTTCCCTGGCGATGGAGAGGTCTGGCGTTGCGTCCGGCAATTGCAGTAGCACCGCCAATCCGGCGATCGTAACGTCCTTGGCGCGCGGCCGAAGGGTCTTCAGCAGCGCGTCGCCTTGCGCTGCATAGGCACGCTTCGTGCGTCGAAGATGCCGCATATAGTGGCCGTCACGCATGAATTTCGCAGTCGCGAGTTGCACCGATGGCCCAGGCGCCGGCGCGAGACACGCCGCGACCTCGGCGAACCGCGACGTCAGCGACGGGGGAGCGACCAGAAAGCCCAGCCGCAAGGTGGGGGTCAGAGTCTTGCTGAAAGATCCAATGTGAATCACGCGCCCGGCGCGATCGAGCGAGGCAAGTGCCGGTGTGGCCCGACCTTTCAGTTGAAGCTCGCTCAGATAGTCATCCTCGATCACCCACGTCCCTTTTTGAGCGGCCCAGTCGAGAAGGTGCAAGCGCCTCTCCAGTGACAACGTGCACCCGAGCGGCGCCTGTTGCCCTGGAGTTACCACAACCAGTGCCGCATCTGGCTCATGGTTCAGGCCATGGCTGACATCAAGGCCGTTCGCATCAACCGGGATCGGGGCGAGCGACAATCCTGCGAGCTCGAGGCCATGCCGGGTGATTGGGTAACCTGGATCCTCCATCCAGACCTTTCCCCGCTCGAGGCCGAGCACACGGAGCGCCAGTCCAAGGCCGCTGCAGTAGCCGCCGGTGATGATGATCTGGGAAGGCGTACATTCTATACCGCGCGCGATGGCAAGATACGCCGCGATCTCCCGCCGTAGTTCCAGCTCACCACGCGCGTCCGGATATATGGCCGGCCCACTCATTTCCACGCGAATAGCGGAGGAACGAAGTCGAGCGACGAGCTTGGCAGGGAAGGAATCATGCGCGGGCACGCCCATCTGGAAGATCGCCGGCCCCGCAATGAGCTCCCGATACATCTCCATGAACGAGCCCGGATCGGGTGCTTCGTCCTGTCGAATGGTGATGGGAGGCCGGTCCGCCACATGCGTTCCGGTCGCGCGGGAAGCGACGATGAGTTGAGCTGCGGACAGTTTTTCGTAGGCTGAACGCACCGTGCCTCGAGCCACGCCAAGTTGGGCTGCCAGATCCTGCCAGGACGGCAGACGCGCTCCCGGAGCGAGCACTCCGCTCTCGATGGCGGCGCTGATGCCATTGCGGATCTGCTCGCCCAGCGGCGTCTTCGCAGATCGATCAAGCTCCAACCGCAGCGGCTTGGTCATGCCCCCCTTGGTACACGATTTTTGTGCGTTCTTGGTGCTTTTTTCGGACCAGGGCGAGGGCACCTATCCGGGGAAAGGAGAACATCATGAAAATACGATCCATCCTTAGCGCGGCTTTCGCTGCGATTGCTATCGCCGCTGCAACACCTGCCGCAGCCCATGGCGGCGGCGAAACGGTCACGCCGCACTTTCAACAGACGATACCCAACATTCCCGGCAAGTCGCTGAAGGCCCTGATCGTCGACTATACGCCGGGCGGGGCGTCACCTCCGCACATCCACGCCAAGTCGGCTTTCATCTTCGGTTACGTCCTGTCGGGACAAATCGAGTCCCAGGTGAATGACGGACACAGGCGGGTCTACCGCGCCGGCGAAAGTTTTTTCGAGACGCCAGGCTCGCGCCATTCAATCAGCCGCAATGCCAGCAAGACCAGGCCAGCGAGGCTGCTCGCCGTGTTCGTCGTCGATACCGACGAAAAAGAACTGACTACCCCCGTCAAATAACACTCGTCATCAAGGAGCAAGAAATGAGTAAGCGTCTCGACTACAATCAGATTGCACCGGCAGGCGTGAAAGCGCTCGGCGGCGTCTACGGTTACATCATGCAGAGCAGCCTTCCACCCGCACTGGTCGACCTGGTCTACCTGCGAATTTCCCAGATCAACAACTGCGCGTACTGTCTCGACTCGCACACGCGCGACCTGCTCAAGAAGGGAGTGAAGATCGAAAAGCTGGCGCTGGTACAGGCGTGGAGGGAAGCCGGTAACCTCTTCGACGAGCGCGAGCGCGCCGCCCTTACGTGGGCCGAAACGGTGACGCGCGTCGCGGAGACCAACGTGCCGGATGAAGCCTATCAGGCCGCTCGCGCCGTGTTCGACGAGCGAGAACTCGTGGACCTGACGATCGCGATCGGCTTGATGAACGCCTACAACCGCATGGCCATCAGTTTTCGGAACACGCCGCAGGCTGCGCTCGGACAGTAAGCCTTGGAGGAGTCGGAACTCTTCTCCGCCGAGCTTCGTTCAGCCTCCAGATCACTTCTGCTTGCACGCTGATGAGGTAACCGGACGAAAGGACACACATCATGTCACACCGGATCAACGACATTACGATCGACTTCGTCCAGATCAACGAAGATATCGCGCTCAGAAGGATGGTTTTGCGTAATCCGGGACGGAAGGGGATTGTTCTCTTCCTGCACGGGTTTCCGGAAACCCTGTACGCCTGGAAGGATATTGCCGCGGCTCTCGCCAACGACTACGACGTCCACGCTTTCGACTGGCCGGGCTACGGTCTTTCATCGAGGCCAGCGGTCGACAGGTTCTCCTATGCGCCGAAGGACTACGCGCATATTCTGGATCAGTACATCGTGAAGGCAGGCATCGACACCTCGAGGCTCACGATCTACGCGACCGACATCGGAGCGCTGCCGGCACTCCTGCTGGCGGTGGAAAAACCTGATATCGCAAGGACTATTATCGTTGGCGACTTTGCCCCGTTTGACAGGCCCCAGTTCATGTATGAGAGCCTGCAAGGCCTGAAGGCAGGACCTGCAATGGATCAGATACGCGCCAACATGAACAGGAATCGCGACGAGATCCTCGCAAACACCTTCACAAGAGGCTTGCCCAGGGAAGCGCAATTCGAAGTTGCGCAGGAATTCAGGGATGACATGTCCCGCGGATGGAGCCATGGCTCCATGACGACAGTAGACGCTTTCTGCCACTATTACTCGCACTTTACGCGGGACCAAGACCGTTTCGAATCGCAACTCGCCCGGCTTAAAACGCCGGTGAAGGTGGTTTGGGGTGAGAAAGACCTCTACATCAAGAAGGAGATGGGCGCAGAATTCGCCGAAAGGGTCCATGCCGAACTCGCGCTTCTTCCCGGTATTGGCCACTTTCCTCACCTCCAGGATCCGAAGCAGACCGTCGAAGAGGTTCGGGCCGCATTCCGATGAGTCCGCAATGACCCATCGCTGCACCTTGCCGGGCTGCCGCACGAACTTGGTCGCTACGGTAGCAGCGGACGTAGTCACCGGTCACATGAGGCCGCCGGGTTTATAGGTACGCTTCCTAGCTCAAGTGACAACCAAGGAAGTCGACGAGCAGTTCGTTGTGATGGTTCTCTACATCGCTGTTCACCCATCGCGAATGGGCTCTATGCGATCCATCTCAGCGCGCTCGACGGCGTCGATGCCGGGATCTCCGGCGTCATGCTGCTGGCAGCCTGCGGCTGGCGGGTCGCTGATGTTGATGCGGCGGGCTTGAGCTTCGCGCCAATGGCGATGCGCTCGTAGGCGCACACCGGGCGCTAGACCTGCGCTGCCGCATTCGCGTCCGGGCTCGCTTGACCCAGCCGCGGCTCAGTCCCCGCAAGAAGCCGTTGAATGTTGGCGCGATGACGAACGATGACGTAGAGACCGCCTGCGATCACCAGCAGCCGATAGGGCAAGGGGTGCTCGAGAGCGCAGACGAGAACGATCGCCGTCAACGCTGCGAGGATCGAGCCGAGCGACACGATCCGCACGATCGCCAGCACGATGCCGAAAACCACCGCGGCGCCCAATCCCACCGGCCATGACATCGCCAGCAGCACGCCGAGCCCGGTCGCCGCGGATTTGCCGCCCGAAAAGTTCAACCAGATCGAGCGACCATGCCCCAGCAGCGCGGCCATGCCGGCGAGGCAAACGGCCCATGGCACCCAGGTTTGCAAATCAGATGCTGTCGGCGGTGTCGGGGAGAGTTCGGCATAGAGCCAGGGCTCGAGCGAGCGGGCAACGGCGATGGCTGCGACGCCTTTGAGCACGTCGGCGATGAGGACGACCAACGCCGGCCATTTTCCGAGAGTGCGCAGGACATTCGTGGCGCCCGTCGATTTGGAGCCGTGCTCTCGAATGTCGATGCCCCTGAGCAACTTTCCTGCCAGATACCCGGTGGGCACTGACCCCAGGAGATAGGCGATCACCAGTCCCACTGTGCCCGTTATCCAGAAAGCCATCGATCCAGTTACCAGTTTCGCATCTGGTCTTTTATCGCTGACTTCGTTCGGCGGCTACCGGTCAGAAACTGACGTTGCCCGCCGCAGGAAGTTTCGCCCTCAGTATTTCGGCCGGTGCGAGCTGGCCCATTCCCGTGCGTGCTCGATCGGGATGCGCGGAACGGCGGCGCGGACCTTCTGCGTCGCGGGCAGATTGTCCATCCGCTCCCGCCAGCGGCAGAATGCGGGAAATTTTGGATACATCGCCTGTCCTTCCGCGGTCAGGCTGAACGCAAAGGTGCTCGGCAGCAGATAGAAATCGGCGATCGAGAGCTGGTCGCCCAGCAGATAGTTCTTGCCGTGAGCGAGCTCGCGCTCGACAACGCCAAGCGCGGTCTCGACCTTGGGGAGCGCATGCGCGACGACCTTTTCGTCGGATGCGATGCCGAGCTCGGGAAACACCAGACGCTCATGGGTGACGTGGTAGATCATGTAGGGGTAGTAGTAGGAATTGACCGCGCCGATCCATTGGTTCATGCGCGCGCGCACACGAATGTCCTGGGGCGTCAGGCGCGGGCCGTCGAAGGCTTCGTCGACGTAAGCTGCGATTGCGCTCGTCTCGTAGACGGTGAAGTCGCCGTGCTTGAGGATCGGCACCCGGTCGAACGGATGCAGCGCCAGATGCTCCGGCTTGCCCATCACGGGCTCGAGGTCGTGAAAGCGATAGGCGACGCCCTTGTGCGTCAGGATCAACCTGATGATGTTGACGAACGTGCTGCGTGGAAAGCCGTAGACGATCGGCTCGGACATCGATTTCCTCCTCTTGAATCTTGTCTCAGCGCCAGAACGGCTTTTCGGCTTCGCGGAGCGCCTCGTCGCGCGTCAGGCCGATGTCCCTGAGCAGATGCGGGTTGTCAGCGATGTCGCGCAGCGCCATGCGTTGAAACGGCCGGTCGAGCCAGTTCCACCATGCCGGCCGGCGAACGGCGGCTGACGGTCCTGAGCCGGATTGATGACTCCGGACGGTCGGGTCGGCAGACTGGGGTGGCGGGATCGAAAAAGCGTCAGTTAACAGGATGGACATCGAAGGCTCCAAATGGCTTGAAAATGGCTGCTGGAGCTGTTCAATAGTGCCGCGGGCCGCCGTCCCGCAAAGCATCGTTTCTCTTGCCTGCCCTAGTTTTTCTCATGAAGTCGTCAGATGCGCCCGCGCCTGCCGCCGCTCAACGCCCTGAAGGCCTTTGAAGCCGCCGCGCGGCACGAAAGTTTTACGCGCGCCGCGGAGGAGCTCTGCGTCACGCAAGGCGCGGTCAGCCACCAGGTCAAGGCGCTCGAGGCCGAGCTTGCGTTAAAACTGTTCAACCGCGAGCGGCAGCGCCTGATCATCACCGAGGCCGGCCGCGAATATCTCGCCGTCGTGCGCGATGCGCTGGATCGGATCGCGATCGGGACCGACCGGCTGTTGCAGCGGCAGAACTCCGGCGTGCTGACGGTGTCGACCTCGCCGGACTTCGCCGCCAAATGGCTGGTGCACCGGCTCGGCCATTTCGTCGAGGCGCATACCGGGATCGACCTGCGGGTCTCCGCGACGCTGCATCATGTCGACTTCGCCCGCGAGGACGTCGACCTCGCCGTGCGTCATGGCGACGGCAACTGGCCGGGGCTGGATGCGGTGCGGCTGAGCCCGGAGCAGCTCTTTGCCGTCTGTAGCCCAAAGCTGCTGTCCAGCCGCAAGCGCCTCGCGAGGCCCGCAGATCTTCTGAAGTTTCCGCTGATCCACATGGACAGCCGGGCGGAATGGACCAGCTGGCTGCAGGAGGCCGGGTTCGATGGTGAGGCGGTCACGCATGGGCCGGTGCTCAACCGCGCCAGCATGGTGATCGATGCGGCGATCAACGGGCAGGGGATTGCGCTGGCGCGGACCACGCTTGCGGCGTGGGATCTCCTCAACGGCCGCCTCGTGCGGCCGTTCGCGCTGTCGCTGCCGCTGAAGAAGACCTACTGGATCGTGTGTCCGAAGGCGACGGCGAACCTGCCCAAGATCGTCACCTTTCGCGACTGGCTGCTGGCTGAGGCCGCACGCGACCTGCGGCAGCTCCAGAAGAAGGGCGGGCGGAAAACCTGACGAAGTCGTCGGGTGCCGGCCGCGCCGGCTTTAGTACAAGAAGATCACCATCGCCGACAAGGTGACGGTCATGGCGCCAAGAGTGACGACGACGGCTGCAAAGACGACATCGGTGCTCATGTCGGCTCCAAAAAGGAAGCCGCTAACTTGGGGCAAGCTAGCGGCTTTGGTTTGGGGTCACTTGCGTAGTGGGGGGACTACGCATTGCCTCTTTTAGGCCTGGGATTGCTGCCCATGTTGAGCGAGATCAAACTCGCACTCGAGAAAAGCCGGGCACCGGCAAAATATGGCAGCCGGACACTCGCTATTTCTGCTGAATGCGGCTGAGATAATCGACGACGGCGAGAATGCGCATGCGCACCACGACTTCGGGGGCCTTGTCCGGTCCGGCCAGCTTCCAATAGGAGGGATCGACAGTGTGGGGCAAGCCGACGATGGGGTTGAAGCGCTCCCCCCAGATCGGCATGTCGCGCGTGCCGTGAGCGGCAACCGCTTTCGCGCCGTGGATGACTTCAAAGACGGCGTTGGTGGGAAAAACCCCGCCATTGGTTTTCGCCAAAACCGTCAAATCGGAAGGCGGGACCTTGAGCTGGCCGCTGACCGGTCCCTTGCCGCGTCCATCCGCACCGTGACAGCTCGCGCAGGACGACTGAAATTCCGCTTTGCCGATGTCGAGGTCCTCGGCCTGGACCGCGGATGCAAACCCGGCAGCGAGAGCGGCAATCATCAACCGCTTCAGGACATCTGCGATCATTTCAATTCCCCGGCGGCAGGTTTTGGGATCATGCGAACGGTCTCGGTCTTGCCGGGCCATTGGGATCACGATCGCGATCCCCCGGTGTTGATTGAGATCAAGAGGATGGGGTCACTGGTCGGTCAGCCGCCGCGCCGGCCTCCCGGGCTTGAGGCGCGTTCGTCACCGCGCGGCGGCGATGGTAAGGAGATCGCTGCGCAAGACAGCGCGGGATAGAGAGCGGGCGGGGCATGGAAACACCGGGAAATCGATTGCCGACCGGCGGCTTCGCGCGGCTGGTCCCCGAGCTCGACGTGTTCGACCTGGAGCACAGTGTTGCATTCTGGTGCGGGATCCTGGGTTTCCAGATCGCCTATCAGCGGCCCGAAAGCCGCTTTGTGTATCTGGAGCTAAGGGGCGCCCAGGTCATGCTGTGCCAGCGCAACGGCAATTGGGAGACGGGGCCCCTCGAACGCCCGCTGGGGCGCGGGATCAATTTTCAGATGTTCGTCAATTCCGTGGACCCGCTGCTCGAAGTCCTCGGGCGGGCGAATTGGCCGCTGTTCAGGGAATGTCACGTGGCCTGGTACAGGATTGCGGGCGAGGAGCGGGGCAACAGGCAGTTTCTGGTGCAGGACCCCGATGGTTACCTGCTGCGCTTTGCGGAGGATCTCGGCAGCAGGTGATCGCAGGCTGCTGCTTCCCGGGCGCATCCGTGCGCCAGGGACGCCTGACCCGGGCGCGAACCCAGGATCTTGCCGGGCTTCCCCTTGCCGCCCATATGGATTAAGAGGCGGCAACTTAAAAATTCCCCCGAAAAGACCTCATGATCCGCCTTGATAACGTCAGCAAGCAGGCTGGCCACCAGATCCTATTCATTGAAGCCTCCGCGGCCCTCAACAAGGGCGAGAAGATCGGGCTGGTCGGCCCCAACGGCGCCGGCAAGACCACGCTGTTCCGGATGATCGCGGGCGAAGAGCTGCCCGATGAGGGCCAGGTCTCGACCGATCGCGGCATCACCATCGGCTATTTCAGCCAGGACGTCGGCGAGATGTCTGGCCACAGCGCGGTTGCCGAGGTCATGAACGGCGCGGGCCCGGTCAGCGAGGTCGCGGCCGAGCTGCGCGAGCTCGAGGCCGCGATGGCCGACCCCGAAAAAGCCGACGAGATGGACGAGATCATCACGCGCTATGGCGAGGTGCAGCACCGCTTCGAGGAGCTCGACGGCTATGCGCTCGACGGCCGCGCGCGCGAGGCGCTCAACGGCCTCGGCTTCAGCCAGGAGATGATGGAGGGCGACGTCGGCGCGCTCTCCGGCGGCTGGAAGATGCGCGTGGCGCTGGCGCGTATCCTCTTGATGCGGCCCGACGTGATGCTGCTCGACGAGCCGAGCAACCATCTCGATCTCGAAAGCCTGATCTGGCTGGAAAAGTTTTTGCACGATTACGAAGGCACGCTGCTGATGACCTCGCATGATCGCGAGTTCATCAACCGCGTAATCTCAAAAGTGATCGAAATCGATTCCGGCTCGCTCACGACCTATACCGGCGATTACGAGTTCTACGAGCAGCAGCGCGCGCAGAACGAGAAGCAGCAGCAGGCGCAGTTCGAGCGCCAGCAGGCCATGCTCGCCAAGGAGATCAAGTTCATCGAGCGTTTCAAGGCGCGCGCTTCGCATGCGGCTCAGGTGCAGAGCCGGGTGAAAAAGCTCGACAAGATCGAGCGGGTCGAGCCGCCGCGGAGACGCCAGACCGTTGCGTTCGATTTTCCGCCGGCGCCGCGCTCCGGCGAGGACGTCGTGGCGCTGAAGAACGTCTTCAAGGGTTATGGGACCAAGCGGATCTATGACGGGCTCGATTTCATGATCCGCCGGCGCGAGCGCTGGTGCGTGATGGGCGTCAACGGCGCCGGCAAGTCGACGCTGCTAAAACTCGTCGCGGGCGCCAGCGAGCCGGACGAGGGCACGGTGGCGTTGGGGGGCAGCGTCAAGATGGGCTACTTTGCTCAGCACGCGATGGACCTGCTCGACGGCGAGCAGACGGTGTTCGAATCGCTCGAATACGCATTCCCGACCGCCGGGCAGGGTTCTTTGCGCGCGCTCGCCGGCTGCTTCGGCTTCTCCGGCGACGATGTCGAAAAGCGCTGCCGCGTGCTCTCGGGCGGCGAGAAGGCACGCCTCGTGATGGCCAAGATGCTGTTCGACCCGCCGAACTTTCTGGTGCTGGACGAGCCGACCAACCATCTCGACCTCGCCACCAAGGAGATGCTGATCACGGCGCTGTCGGATTTCGAGGGCACCATGCTGTTCGTCTCGCACGACCGGCATTTTCTGGCGACGCTGTCCAACCGCGTGCTCGAGCTGACGCCTGATGGCATCCACCAATATGGCGGCGGCTACACCGAATACGTCGCGCGCACCGGGCAGGAAGCGCCGGGGTTGCGGTCGTAGCCGGCGATCCGTAGCCCGGATGGAGCGAAAGCGAAATCCGGGCTCGTGCCACGTCGGCAGTCTGGCGATGTGGTTAGTCCTGCCCCGGATTGCGCTGCGCTTCATCCGGGCTACGGTCGAGTACGTTGCCTGCTAACGGGCCCCGGCGGTGTCTGATGCGGCGGCGGCGAATAGGGGTTGGCGAAGCACGACGCAGAGAGTCCCGACGCCGTCGCCTTGCATTGTTCCAGGGATGTATAGCTGCAGTCTATGCCGGTGGCGCCGGCCTCTCCCCATTTCTGCAGGCAAACCGGATATCGCGGATCATAGCGCTGGGCCGTGGCCGGGGCGGCGGCCAGCGTTGTGGTGATCGCTATAAGAATCAAACCAAGCGTGCGCATCGCGACCTCGTTCTAACCCGTGGGGTAGGTGGGGACGTCGTTGGCCTGCGCAAGGCGTTCGATTGTCACGGTGACGAGAGGTCCGCCGATGCGCCGGCGTTTGAGATGCCATGCGGAGCCGCGCCTTGACGCGTTGACGCGCGCCGTTACCCTCGCCCGGCTTTTGGGAATGCGGGAGTGTTTGGATGGGCGGCATGGTGATCGCGGGTGGCCGGGTGGTTGATCCGGCCAGCGGAATGGATGCCGTCGGCGATGTCGCCGTGATGGACGGCAAGATCGCGGCCGTCGGCACGGCCCTCGGCGGCGCCGAGCGGACCATCGACGCGACCGGGCTGGTGGTGACGCCCGGCTTCATCGATCTGCACGCGCATGGCCAGTCGCTGCCCGCCGACCGCATGCAGGCCTTTGACGGCGTGACGACGACGCTCGATCTCGAAGCCGGCGTGCTGCCGGTCGCCACCTGGTATCGCAAGCAGGCGAGCCGGGGACGCGCGCTCAACTACGGCTCGGCGGTCAACTGGGCCTTTGCGCGCATCGGTGCGATGACCGGCTCCAACTCCGAGAGCTCGCTGGAAGCTTTTGGCAATGCCATGCGCGACCGGCGCTGGATCGAGAACGTGGCCAGCGAGACCGAAGTCGCCGGCATCCTCGACCGTCTCGCCGGCGGGTTGAACGAGGGCGGCATCGGGATCGGCATCCTCAACGCCTATGCGCCGGGCGCCGGCGTGCAGGAGCTGACCGCGGTGTGCCAGCTCGCGGCCAGCCACGACGTGCCGACCTTCACCCACGTCGCCTTCATGTCGCGCATCGATCCCGAGAGCGCGGCGGAGGCCTATATCCGCCTGATCGGCTATGCCGGCGCCACCGGCGCGCATATGCATATCTGCCACTTCAACTCGTCGAGCAAGACCGACATCGAGCGCTGCATCGCGCTGGTGGCGAAGGCACAGGCGCAGGGGCTTCCGATCACGGTGGAGTCCTATCCTTACGGCACCGGTTCGACCGTGCTCGCCGCGGCGTTCTTCAGCGACCCCAAATTCGAGGAGCGCAACGGCACGGGCTATGACAGCGTGCAGCGTGTCACCGACGGACGGCGCTTTCGCGACCGTGAGGAGCTGCTGGCGGCGCAGGCGGCCGAACCCTCCACGCTGGTGCTGTGGCACGTGCTCGACATCGAGAACAACGCGCATCATCGCGATCTCCTCGATATGGCGGTGCTGTATCCCGGCGGCGCGATCGCCTCCGACGCAATGCCGTGGACGCTATCGGACGGAAAACCCTATACCGGAGACGCGTGGCCGCTGCCGAAGGATGCGACGTCCCATCCGCGCTCGGCCGGCTGCTTCACGCGCTTCATCCGCGAATGGGTGCGCGAGCGGCGAAAGATCTCGCTGCTCGAAGGCATCCGCAAATGCACGCTGATCCCGGCGCAAATCCTCGAGCACTCGACGCCCGCGATGCGTGCCAAGGGACGGCTCGCGACCGGTGCCGACGCCGACATCGTGGTGTTCGACTACAACACGCTGACGGACCGTGCCGAGTTCTCGGCGATGAACCGGCCGTCGGAAGGCGTGCGCCATCTCGTGGTCAGCGGCCATCCGCTGATATCCGACGGCGTGCTGGATCTCGCCGCGCGCCCAGGCAAGCCGGTGCGCCGGCCTTTCGCCGAGGCCTGAAGCGCGTGGCCGTCCCGGTTCTGCTCGTTGCGGGCTTCCTCGGGGCGGGCAAGACCACGGTCGTGAACCATCTGCTGCAGCATGCCGAGGGACGGCGGATCGCCGCCGTGGTCAACGATTTCGGCGCCGTCAATATCGATGCCGAGCTGATCGCTGACACCGCCGACGGCGTGGTGAGCCTCGCCAATGGCTGCATCTGCTGCACCCTGGAGGGCGATCTCTTGCGCACGCTCGCGACGCTGTTGCAGCGTGATCCGCGGCCTGATGTCATCGTGATCGAGACCAGCGGCGTCGCCGATCCCGCCGACATCGTGCGCAATCTGATGGATCCCGTGATCTTTCGCGAAGCGCCGCTGGAGACGGTGCTGTGCGTGGTCGATGCGTCGATGCCGGTCGCCAGGCTGGATGATGCGCTGCTGCGCTCCCAGGTGCGCGCCGCCGATATCATTGCGCTGAGCAAGGTCGATCTGGTTGATGCGGCCGGCGCCGCGCTGATACGCGATGCGGTCCGCGCGCTGCGCCCGTCGGCGGTGGTGATCGATGCCGTCAATGGCGAGGTGCCCGCGGCGCTGCTGTTTGCGCCCGAAATCGATCGCGTGCTGCGCGAGCCGGGGCCGCGCCGGCCGGCTGTGGAGCGGTTCGAGACGTTGAGCTGGACGTCGGACAGGCCGCTGTCGCTGTCGCGGCTGCAGGCGGCGATCGGCCGGCTCGCGCCAAAACTCGCGCGGGCCAAGGGGATTTTCGAGGCGGTCGAGCAGCCGGGCCGCGCAATGGTGTTTCAGCTCGCCGGCGGGCGGGCGACGCTCGCCGCCGGTGGGACGCGAGCCGACGGGGTGCCGCGAACGCGGATCGTCTTCATCGCGGAGCTCGGCGCGCTCACGCGCGAGGAGGTCGACGGGATCATGCAAGGATGCATCGAACAAGGTGCACCGTGAGACGGGAGCGAAACGACGATGAAGCAGATCAGGATCGGCGATATCACCATTGATGCCGTGATCGAGCGGGAGGGGCCATGGCGCCGGCCGCAGGATTTTTTCCCGGCCTATGATGATGAAGTCTTCAAACGTCATTTGCCGACGATGGAGCCGGAAGTTTTCGATGCCGCGCGCGGCATGATGGTGATCACCTACCAGACTTTTGTGGTGCGAACGCCGCGCTACACCATCCTGGTCGATACCTGCACCGGCGAAGACAAGGGCCATCCGCCGCCGTTCGACTTTCCCGGCAAGGAGCGCTGGCGCAAGGAGCTGTTCGCGCTCGGCGTCAGCTTCGAGCAGATCGACTACGTCTTCTGCACCCACCTGCACATCGATCACACCGGCTGGAATACGAGCTTGCGCGACGGCCGCTGGGTCCCGACGTTCCCGAACGCGAAATACATTTTTCACAAGGGCGAATATGCCGCCTGGGAAGCCGAGCACGCCAAGGGCAACAACCCGCCCGGCACGGTGTTTCGTGACAACTGCCTGCCGATCGTCGAGGCCGGCCAGGCGCTGCTGGTCGACGACGACTACGCGCTCGACGACACCGTCACACTGACGCCGACGCCGGGCCATTCGCCCTGCCATTGCTGCGTCAACATCTTCTCAAAAGGCCAACGCGCGGTGGTCGCCGGCGATCTCATGCATCACCAGATCCAGTGCCGCGAGCCGGACTGGTCGGCAAAGCCGGACTGGGATCCAAAGCAGTCGGCGGTGTCGCGGCGAAAATTCTTCGCTTCCGTCGCCGACACCGACACGCTGATCCTCCCGGTGCATTTTCCCGCGCCGACGGTGGGCTTGATCAAGCCGCTGGGCGCCGCCTTCGACTATCGCTTCAAGCGGGGTTAGGGCGCGTTCATCGCTTGGCGGGCATCGGTCGCCATGAGAGATCGTCGGACCAGAGATAGATCGCGATGGCTGCAAGGCACAGGGCAATGCCGATCCAGAAGATCGGCGAATGATGGATCGGCCGGCGGTCACGTTCGGTTGGCTTCATGTCATCACCTCGTCGGCGCGATGAGCCGGCAAGGATAAGCCCGCCAGGGGCGGGCTTATCGGTTGTTGCAATATCCGCGCAGTGCTTACGCGCTGGTCTCGCACTTCTTCATAAAACTGTTCTTGGCAGCGCCGGCGAGCGGCTTGCCGTCGGAGCCGACGGCCTTCGGCGTGCAGGCGTCTTCCTTGCACTTCTTCAGGAACGAGGTCTTTGCCGCGCCCGCCAGCGTCTTGCCGTCCTTGCCGACTGCCTTGCTTTCGCAGGTGTCGTCCGCGAATGCCGAGCCGGCCGCGAAGGTGGCGAGGACCGCAGCCAGGAAAATCCGCTTCATCATGGGTGTCTCCCTAAACCAGAATTGGCGTTGCGAATTGGAACGCCGAATCGTGGCGCAATCAAGCAGGATCGGATGAATGCGCCGTTCATATTCACTTCTTCCAGCGCTCGACGGTCGCAAGCGCCTTGGGCCGCACGTCGGCGAATGCTGCCTGGTTGGCGGAGACGGCCTGCCGCCGCGCGCCGGGATCATCGAAATCATGGGTCGCGCCGGGATAGAGCGTGAGGTCGATCGGCGTGCCGGCCGCCCGCGAGCGCCCGGCGACGTCCTGGCATTTCACCGCCGACACCTCCTCGTCACTGCTGCCGTGGAAGATCGCGATGGGCGTGGTCGTGACGATGGTCTGCTGAAGCAGCGCCTTCACGCCGCAACCGGGATAGATTACCAGCGCGCCGCGAAAGCCCGCGGC
>NZ_PPPT01000104.1 GCF_006483445.1 Bradyrhizobium guangdongense
CCCGGTCGCGCCACCCCCGCCGCCGCCGCGCCCGGCTGCGCCACCGCCGGTTTCCGCCAAGAAATGCCCGCCCAACCAGCCCAGATGCTAGGCTCTTGGACGGAGAAATCCGGGGAGAGGGGGCCTGGAGAGGAGTAGTGAAAATGCCCCCGAAAGGCCCTTATTTCCTTGCTTCTGGCCGAAATCGCGCTATACAGCGCGCCATCTCACACGGAAACATGGCTCAAAAGGCCGTCCGGTGGCAGCCGGGGCGAGAACGCTCCGTTTTGCTCACACGTTTCCGGAGGAACCAACCGGAGAATTAGAACGATGGCACTACCCGATTTCACTATGCGTCAGCTTTTGGAAGCTGGCGTGCACTTTGGTCACCAGTCGCACCGCTGGAATCCGAAAATGGCACCGTTCATTTTCGGCACCCGCAACAACATCCACATCGTCGACCTCGCACAGACCGTGCCGATGCTGCATCACGCCTTGCAGGCGGTGAGCGACACCGTCGCGAAGGGCGGCCGCATCCTGTTCGTCGGCACCAAGCGCCAGGCCCAGGACGGCGTTGCCGACGCGGCCAAGCGTTGCGCGCAGTATTTCGTCAATTCGCGCTGGCTCGGCGGCACGCTGACCAACTGGAAGACGATCTCCGCCTCGATCAAGCGCCTGCGTCACCTCGACGACGTGCTGTCCGGCGGTGAAGCCAACTCCTACACCAAGAAGGAGCGCCTGACGCTGCAGCGCGAGCGCGACAAGCTCGACCGTTCGCTCGGTGGCATCAAGGACATGGGCGGTCTGCCCGACCTGATCTTCGTGATCGACACCAACAAGGAAGACATCGCGATCCAGGAGGCCCAGCGCCTCAACATTCCGGTCGCCGCGATCGTCGACACCAATTCGGATCCGAAGGGCATCACCTACGTGGTCCCCGGCAATGACGACGCCGGCCGCGCGATCTCGCTCTATTGCGACCTGATCGCGCGTGCTGCGATCGACGGCATCTCGCGCGCCCAGGGCGATGCGGGCATCGACGTCGGCGCCTCGGTTCGTCCGGCCGCCGAAGAGTTGCCGACCGCAGCCAGCGGCTTCCAGGGCCTTGCCGGTCCGCGCGGCACTGCCGACGACCTCAAGAAGCTCCCGGGCGTGTCGGGCGCGATCGAGAAGAAGTTCAACGACCTCGGCATCTTCCACTACTGGCAGCTCGCCGAGCTCGACCACGACACCGCGCACACGATCGGCGAAGAAGTCGGTCTGCCGAGCCGCGCGGACGCCTGGGTGGCCAAGGCCAAGGCGCTGACCGCGGAAGCGGAATAGCCAAACGTAAGGGTTGGCCGGAGCCGTTCCGGCCACCATTTCAATGACGCGAATCCTGTGATGGACCGCGGCGAGGCCATCGAAGCCACGCCGCGGGCCGACTGGCAGGCAAGAAGGATATTCATCGATGGCAACGATCACAGCTGCAATGGTCAAGGACCTGCGCGAGTCGACCGGCGCGGGCATGATGGACTGCAAGGCCGCGCTCACCGAGAACGGCGGCGACATGGAAGCGGCGCAGGATTGGCTGCGCAAGAAGGGCCTGTCGAAGGCCGCCAAGAAGTCGGGCCGCGTCGCGGCCGAGGGCCTGATCGGCGCGCTCACCAAGGGCAGCAAGGGCGTCGTGGTCGAGGTCAACTCCGAGACCGACTTCGTCGCGCGCAACGGTCAGTTCCAGGGCCTGGTCAAGATGATCGCCCAGGTCGCGTTCGACGCCGGCGCCGATGTCGAGAAGATCAAGGCCGCCAAGGTCGGCGACGTCACCATCGAGACCGCGATCAACGACGCGATCGCCACCATCGGCGAGAACATGACGCTGCGCCGCGCCGCTTCCCTCGAAGTGAAGCAGGGCGTGGTGTCGAGCTACGTCCACGGCGCGGTCATCGAGGGCGCCGGCAAGATGGGCGTGCTCGTGGCACTGGAATCGCCCGGCAAGGCCGATGAGCTCGCCACCCTCGGTCGTCAGCTCGCCATGCATGTCGCGGCCGCCAATCCGCTGGCGCTCGACCCGACCGGGCTCGATCCGGCCGTGATCAAGCGTGAGAAGGACGTGCTCGCCGACAAGTACCGCCAGCAGGGCAAGCCGGAGAACGTGATCGAGAAGATCGTCGAGTCCGGCCTCAAGACCTACTACAAGGAAGTCTGCCTGCTCGAGCAGGCCTTCATCCACGACACCGGCAAGTCGGTGGCGCAGGCGGTGAAGGAAGCTGAGGGCAAGGTCGGCGGCGCTGTGAAGATCGCGGGCTTTGTGCGCTATGCTCTCGGCGAGGGAATCGAGAAGCAGGAATCCGACTTCGCCGCCGAAGTCGCGGCCGCGAGCGGCAAGAAGTAAGCGCCGGGACGTTCCCTTCCGGCGGCTTCCGCCGGAAGCGGTGCCCGGACGAGGAAAGTGCTCATGACTGATCCGGTCTATCGTCGCGTGGTGATCAAGCTGTCCGGCGAATATCTCGCGGGACAGCAGGGCTCCGGTTTCGACCAGCCGACCATCGACCGGATCGCGGACGATCTGATCGCCGCCCGTCACCTCGGAACCGAGATCGCCGTCGTCGTCGGAGGCGGCAATATCGTGCGCGGGATGGAAGTCTCCTCCCGCGGCGTGTCGCGCCCGACCGGCGACACCATGGGCATGATGGCCACGATGATGAACTGCCTCGCGCTGGAGGCGGCGATCGAGCGCAAGGGCACGCCGGCGCGCGCCCTGTCGGCCTTCGTGATGCCCGAGATTGCCGAACTGTTCACCCGCACCGCGGCGCACAAATACCTCGCCGAGGGCCGAATCGTGCTGCTCGGCGGTGGAACCGGCAATCCGTTCTTCACGACCGACACGACCGCCGTGCTGCGCGCCGCCGAGATCGGCGCGGAGGTCGTGCTGAAGGCCACCAATGTCGACGGTGTCTACTCGGCCGATCCGAAGAAGGACCCGACCGCCAAGCGCTTTGACCGGCTGACGCATTCGCAGGCGATCGAAGGCGGCTACAAGGTGATGGATGCGACCGCCTTCGCGCTTGCCCGCGAGACGTCGCTGCCTATCATCGTATTCTCGATTTCCGAGCCCGGGTCGATCGGCGCCGTGCTGCGCGGCATCGGCCACGGGACGATCGTCGCGGGCTGACGGCCCGCCTGGCGCCGGCCAAAAGGGCGCCGAGTGGACTTTGAAGGGAGAGCGTGATGGCTACGGGTAATTTCGACATCAACGAATTGAAGCGCCGCATGCAGGGCGCCACTTCGGCCCTCAAGCACGAGCTCGGCGGTTTGCGCACGGGACGTGCGTCCGCTTCGATGCTCGATCCGGTCCAGGTCGAAGCCTATGGCAGCCACATGCCGCTCAACCAGCTCGCGACCGTCAGCGTGCCGGAGCCGCGGATGATCTCGGTGCAGGTCTGGGACAAGAGCATGGTCAAGGCGGTGGAGAAGGCGATCGTCGATTCCAATCTTGGTCTCTCGCCCGCCACCGAAGGCCAGGTGTTGCGCCTGCGCATCCCCGAGCTCAACGAGGAGCGGCGCAAGGAGCTGGTCAAGGTCGCGCACAAATACGCCGAGGCCGCCAAGGTCGCCGCGCGCCATGTCCGCCGCGACGGCCTCGACGTTCTCAAGAAGCTCGAGAAGAATCACGAGATGTCCGAGGACGACCAGAAGCGTCACGCCGACGAGGTGCAGAAGGCGACCGACGGCACGATCGCCGAGATCGACAAGCTGCTGGCGGCCAAGGAAAAAGAAATTCTCACGGTTTAGAGAAGCAGAGCCCGATGCCGAACGCCGCCGCGCCTGTAACCGATGGACCTGACCGGTCCGAGGCGCCTGCGCATGTTGCCATCATCATGGATGGCAATGGGCGTTGGGCGGCGTCGCGCGGGCTGCCGCGGGCCGAAGGCCATCGTCGCGGCGTCGAGGCGTTGCGCCGCGTGGTGCGGGCCACGCACGAGCTCGGCATTCGTTATCTCACGATCTTCTCGTTCTCTTCGGAGAACTGGTCGCGGCCGGCGAGCGAGATCGGGGATCTGTTCGGCCTGTTGCGGCGCTTCATCCGCAACGACCTGGCGTCGCTGCATCGCGACGGCGTCAAGGTCCGCATCATCGGCGAGCGCGAGGGGTTAGAGCCCGACATCTGCGCGCTCTTGAACGAGGCCGAAGAGCTGACGCGCGACAACACGCGCCTGACGCTGGTCGTCGCCTTCAATTACGGCTCGCGCGCGGAAATCGCCAAGGCGGCGCAACGGCTCGCGCAGGAGGTCGCCGACGGCAAGCGCGATCCTGCGTCGATCGACGCCGACACGCTCGGCCGCTATCTCGACGCACCCGATATTCCCGATCCCGATCTGATCATCCGCACCAGCGGCGAGCAGCGCCTGTCCAACTTCCTGATGTGGCAGGCGGCCTATAGCGAGCTCGTCTTCGTGCCGATCCACTGGCCGGATTTCGACAAGGCGGCGCTCGAAGGCGCGATAGCCGAATTCTCCAGGCGCGAACGCCGTTTCGGCGGCCTGGTTGCGAAATCAGCCTCGTGAGCGAACCCGACGCCACGCCGGCGGCCGCAAGCCCTGCCTCCAGCAATCTCGTGATGCGCGTGCTCGCCGCACTCGTGCTGGCGCCGCTCGCCATCGCGCTCGCCTGGGCCGGCGGGTGGCTGTGGGCGTTTCTCGTCACGCTCGCCGCGATCGGCCTGTTCGTGGAATGGCTTGTTGTGGTCGGGGCAGGGCGAGTCGCGCTGACCGGGGCGGGAACGATTGCGCTGGCCTTCATGGGATTCTGCCTCGCCTTCGGCGCGCTCAGGACGGCGGTCGTGGGTCTGGTGGTCGGGCTTGCCGTGATCGCGCTGTTGTCGGCCGGTAAGCGCGGCTGGGCGGTGCTGGGCTTCCTCTATGCGTCCGGAGCGCTCCTGGCCTCGATCCTGGTGCGGCAGGATCCGGTGAACGGATTCGTTGCGCTGATGTTCGTGCTGCTCGTCGTGTGGGCGACCGACATCGGCGGCTATTTTGCCGGCCGCGGCATCGGCGGGCCAAAGCTGTGGCCGCGGGTCAGCCCGAAGAAGACCTGGGCCGGCGCCGGCGGCAGCTTCATCGCGAGCCTGATGGTTGCGGGCGGCTTTGCCGCCGCCGGGTTTGGCAAGCCGGTTCCATTGCTGGCCCTCAGCGCGCTGCTGACGGTGGTCTCGCAACTCGGCGACCTCTTCGAATCCGCCGTCAAACGCCGGTTCGGCGTCAAGGATTCCAGTCACTTAATTCCCGGCCATGGCGGTCTGATGGACCGCCTGGACGGCTTTATCGCGGCCATCATCGTGGCCTGGATTTTCGGCTTCCTCCGCCATGGTGTGCATAGCGCGGGGAGCGGACTTATGGTTTGGTGAAGGTATGAGCGCAGTCCCCTTGCGTAACAACAAAGCTGCGGCCTCCGAGGTGCGCAGCGTGACCGTTCTCGGTGCCACCGGCTCGATCGGCGACAGCACGATGGATTTGTTGCGCGGCGCGCCCGATCGCTACCGGGTCGAAGCGCTGACCGCGAACAGCAATGTCGAGGCGCTCGCAAAACTCGCCAGGGAATTCTCCGCGCGGTTCGTGGCGATCGCCGACACCTCCAAGCTTGCCGAACTGAAGAGCGCACTTGCGGGCACGAAGACCGAATGCGGCGCCGGCGAGAGCGCGGTGATCGAAGCGGCCGCAAGGCCCGCCGATTGGGTCATGGCCGCCGTCAGCGGTGCCGCCGGGTTGAAGCCGGCGCTCGCCGCGGTCGATCGTGGTGCCGCAGTCGCGCTCGCCAACAAGGAATGTCTGGTCTGCGCCGGCGACTTCTTCATGCAGCGTGCCGCCAAGGCCAATGCCTGCATTCTACCGGCCGATTCCGAGCACAATGCGCTGTTCCAGGCGCTGAGCTCGGGCAATCGCGACGAGCTCGTCCGCGTCATCATCACGGCCTCAGGCGGTCCGTTCCGGACCTGGAAGAGCGCCGACATCGAGCAGGCGACGCTGGCGCAGGCGCTCAAGCATCCGAACTGGAGCATGGGCCAGAAGATCACGATCGATTCCGCCTCGATGATGAACAAGGGCCTCGAGGTGATCGAGGCCTCCTATCTGTTCGCGCTGACGCCAGACGAGATCGACGTGCTGGTGCATCCGCAGTCGATCATCCACGGCATGGTCGAGTTCTCCGACCGTTCGGTGATGGCGCAGCTCGGCGCGCCGGACATGCGGATTCCGATCGCACATTGCCTCGGCTGGCCCGACCGCATCGTCGGTCCGTCGGCCCGGCTCGATCTCGCCAAGATCGGACAACTGACTTTTGAGGCGCCGGACTTCGAACGCTTCCCGGGACTTCGGCTCGCTTACGATTCGTTAAGAACGGGGCGCGGCGCGACCACCGTCTACAATGCCGCGAACGAAGTCGCGGTCGCCGCGTTCATCAAGGGCGAGATCAGATTCGGCGCCATCGCAAGGCTGGTCGAGGCCACCCTCGAGGACTGGATCCGGGGAGGGAACCTGGCTCCCTTGACGTCCGCTGACGATGCAATCGCCGTTGACCATAACGCGCGAAAAAGGGCCGCCGCCCTATTGCCTCAAATTGCCTTAAAGGCATCCTAGAGGGTTCGGGGCCAGGGCCGGAAGGCGCTGGGTGAGGGGATTCGATGACTGACTTTTTTCTCCATAGTTTCAGTACGTTGGGCCATGGGCTCATCGGCTACGCAATCCCCTTCTTGTTCGTCCTGACCATCGTCGTCTTCTTCCATGAGCTCGGCCATTTCCTGGTTGCGCGCTGGGCAGGCGTGAAGGTGTTAACCTTTTCGCTCGGCTTCGGACCGGAACTGATCGGCTTCAACGACCGCCACGGCACGCGCTGGAAGGTCTCGGCGATCCCGCTCGGCGGCTACGTCAAATTCTTCGGTGATGAGAGCGAGGCCTCGACCCCGTCGGCCGAAACGCTGTCATCCATGACCGAAGAGGAACGCGCCGGCAGCTTCCACCACAAGAAGGTCGGGCCGCGCGCCGCGATCGTTGCGGCTGGTCCCATCGCCAACTTCATCTTGGGCGCCCTGATCTTCGCCGGTATGGCGTTGTACTACGGCAAGCCGAGCACGATCGCCCGCGTGGACGGGCTGGTGGCAGAGGGCGCGGCCGCCGCGGCCGGCTTCAAGATCGGCGACGTCGTGGTGCAGATCGACGGCACCCCGATCGAGAGCTTCAACGACATGCAGCGCGTCGTTGTGATGAACGGCGGTTCGCAGCTTGTCTTCAAGGTCAAGCGGGACGGCGAGATCGTGTCGTTGAACGCGACGCCGAAACTGCAGGAGCGCAAGGACCAGTTCGGCAACAAGCAGAAGGTCGGCGTGCTCGGGGTCGAGCACAAGGCCCAGTTCGGCGAGGCGGCGACCACGCCGGTCGGCTTCTTCGAGGCCCTGAAGATCGGCGTCGACCAAGTCTGGTTCATCATCGCCTCGACCTTCAAGTTCCTGGGATCGCTGTTCGTCGGCCATGGCAATCCGCAGGACGTCTCCGGCGTGCTCGGCATCGCCAAAATGTCGGGGCAGGCGGCCAGCGCCGGCTTCCAGTTCGTCATCAACCTCTGCGCGGTGCTGTCGGTCTCGATCGGGCTTCTTAACCTGTTCCCGATCCCGCTGCTCGATGGCGGCCACCTTATGTTCTATGCGGCCGAGGTCCTGCGGGGCCGCCCGCTGTCGGAGCGGACCCAGGAGATGGGTTTCCGAATCGGGCTTGGACTTGTGCTGATGCTGATGGTGTTTGCGACCTACAACGACATCCTTCGTTTCGCGGCCTCCTGAAGCGGGCTTTTTTGTGACGTTGCTGATGGGCAACGTCTTGGAATGAAATTGAAATTGCGGCGCGCTCGGCCGTTTGCGGCGCCGGTGAAATTGGCTACAAGCGGCTTGAACTTGGGGAATCTCCCAGACCGGCGTTGGGGTTGGGTCTGGTACTGAATGATAAGGGCGCGTTGCGCATGAAGTTTGGAATGCGAGTCCGGGGGGGCCTGCTTGCCACCCTGATCCTGTGCGGCGCGCCGGTGGTTGCCCCGGTTGGGGCTATGCTTGTGTCTTCGTCCGCGGTCGCTCAGACCGTGCAGTCGATCGTCGTCGAAGGGAATCGGCGCGTCGAGGTCGAGACCATCCGATCCTATTTCAAGCCGGGCCCGGGGGGGCGCCTCGACCAGGGCGCCATCGACGACGGCCTGAAGGCGCTGATCGAGACCGGCCTGTTCCAGGACGTCAAGATCCGGCGCGCAGGCGCGCAGATCGTGGTCTCGGTCGTCGAGAACGCCGTGATCGGCCGCGTTGCCTTCGAGGGTAACAAGAAGATCAAGGACGAGCAGCTTTCCGCCGAAGTCCAGTCCAAGCCGCGCGGCACCTTCTCGCGCGCGGTGGTGCAGTCGGACACGCTGCGCATCGCCGAAATCTACCGCCGCTCGGGCCGCTATGACGTGCACGTCACGCCCGAGATCATCGAGCAGCCGAACAACCGCGTCGACCTGATCTTCACGGTCCAGGAAGGTGCCAAGACCGGCGTCAAGTCGATCGAGTTCATCGGCAACGTCGCCTTTTCGTCGTACCGGCTCCGGGACGTGATCAAGACGCGCGAGACCAACCTGCTGAGCTTCCTCGGCAGCGCCGACGTCTACGATCCGGATCGTGTCGAGGCCGACCGCGACCTGATCCGCCGCTTCTATCTCAAGAAGGGCTTTGCCGACGTGCAGGTCGTTGCCGCGCTCACCGAATACGATCCCGAGCGCAAGGGCTTCCTCGTCACCTTCAAGATCGAGGAAGGCCAGCAATATCGGGTCGGCTCGGTCGACTTCCGCTCGAGCATCCCCAACTTCGACGTCAACTCGCTGCGCAGCTATTCGCGCGTCAATGTCGGCTCGCTCTACAACGTCGAATCGGTCGAGAAGTCGGTCGAGGAGATGCAGATCGAAGCCTCGCGGCGCGGCTTCGCCTTCGCCGTGGTCCGTCCCGGCGGCGACCGCAATTTCGACGCCCACACCGTGTCCGTCGTCTTCAACATCGACGAGGGCCCGCGCACCTATATCGAGCGCATCAACATCCGCGGCAACACCCGCACGCGCGACTACGTCATCCGCCGCGAGTTCGACGTCTCCGAGGGCGACGCCTACAACCGTGCGCTGGTCGACCGCGCCGAGCGGCGCCTGAAGAACCTCGACTACTTCAAGAGCGTCAAGATCAACACGGAGCCGGGCTCGTCCAGCGACCGCGTGATCCTGGTCGTCGACCTCGAGGAGAAGTCGACCGGCGACTTCTCGATCTCGGGCGGCTACTCGACCACCGACGGTGCGCTTGCCGAAGTCTCGATCTCCGAACGCAACCTGCTCGGCCGCGGCCTGTTCGCCAAGGCGTCGGTCACCTACGGCCAGTATGCGCGCGGTTATTCGCTGTCCTTCGTCGAGCCGTATCTCCTGGACTATCGCGTCGCGCTCGGCCTCGACCTCTATCAGCGCCAGCAGCTCTCCAACAGCTACGTCTCCTACGGCACCAAGACGCTCGGCTTCTCGCCGCGCCTCGGCTTCAGCCTGCGTGAAGACCTGTCGCTGCAGCTTCGCTACTCGATCTATCGGCAGGAAATCCAGCTGCCTTCGTATCTCGCGAACTGTAACAACGATCCGACCTCGGCGGCGTTCAACCCGAGCCCTGCCTATGCGGCCGCCAACGGCATCAGCCTTGTCTCGACCAACGGTCTGGGCTGCTACGCAGACGGTGAGGCCTCGCTGCCGGTCCGCAAGGAGCTTGCAAACGGCAAGACGCTGACCTCGGCGCTGGGCTACTCGCTGACCTACAACACGCTCGACAACAACAAGAACCCGACCGACGGCCTCCTGATCGACTTCAAACAGGACTTCGCGGGTGTCGGCGGCGACGTCTCGTATCTCAAGTCTGCGGTCGACGCGAAGTACTACCAGTCGCTGGTCTCTGACGTGGTCGGCCTGCTCCATGTTCAGGGCGGCATGCTCAACAAATGGGGCAGCACCGACCTGCGCATGCTGGATCACTTCCAGATGGGCCCGAACCTGGTGCGAAGCCGCGCACCAGGTTCGGGCCCA
>NZ_PPPT01000105.1 GCF_006483445.1 Bradyrhizobium guangdongense
TCTTGCCCGCGCGGGCAAGCACGGCATGGTGACGATGCCCGGCGTGTTCACGCCGACGGAAGCGCTGCTGGCCGCAAAGGCGGGCGCGTCGAGCCTAAAATTCTTTCCGGCGAGTGTGCTGGGCGCATCCGGCATCTCGGCGATCCGCGCCGTGCTTGCCCCCAACACGATGGTCGCTGCCGTCGGCGGCATCTCCGAGACAAATTTTGCGGAGTATATGAAAGCCGGCGTCCACGCCTTCGGCATGGGCTCGAGCCTCTACAAGCCCGGCATGACGGCCGCCGACGTGGCGGTGCGCGCCAAGGCGACGATGGACGCCTACGACCAAGCGCTTGGAGGCAAGTAGGATCGAGCTTGTCAGCTTCGCCGTGCGGATGGCCAGACCAGTCGCTCGTGCCGGCGCGCAAAACGGTGCCAATGCAGGACCACGCCGACCAGCAGCGCCGGGACGAAGCCGAGAACGATGATGAAGACCGGCAGTGGCTTTGGCGAGATGAACGCAATGGCGATATCGGAGATCAGCCAGAGCGCGGCGAACAGCACCGCGAAATCCATGCGCGGAAAGCGCAGATAATAGAACACCGCGGTGATGACGATGGCAGGGCCGATCGCGATGCCGATCATGACCGCCGTCAATTCCTTCGGGGTCAATGCATCCAGCACCATGGACGCCAACAGCCAGATGGCGGCGAACATGGCGATGATGTCGATGGGATGCCGCACCGCGGTACCTTTCGCAGGAAACGCGACATCGTTGTTGCCGGAACCGTGGCCGTCAAGCCCGAATCTG
This sequence comes from Bradyrhizobium guangdongense, assembly GCF_006483445.1. Taxonomy (GTDB): domain Bacteria; phylum Pseudomonadota; class Alphaproteobacteria; order Rhizobiales; family Xanthobacteraceae; genus Bradyrhizobium; species Bradyrhizobium guangdongense_A. The sequence goes on from NZ_PPPT01000105.1 coordinate 791, forward strand.
CCTATTCTTCCTCGGCACCCGGCGTCGGCCGCAGCATGAAATGGCCGAATGCGGAGGCGATCGGCTTGTCGGGATCGTCCTGCCAGGCGCGCGCCTCGAACGCGACGATGCGCCGGCCCTGCTTGACGATCGAGACGTTGGCAAAACTGTCGAGCGCACGGCCGGAGCGCAGATAGTTGACGGTGAGGCCGATCGGCTTTGGCGGCGATACGCCGAGTTCGCGCGTCACACCGACGATCGCGGCGGTTTCGAGAAAGGCACCGGTCATGCCGCCATGGATGGCCGGCAGGATCGGGTTGCCGATGATCTTCGGCGCGAACGGCATAATCAGCGCGCCGTTGTCGGCGAAGCGGATGCCGAGGCAGCGCGCGAACGGGCTGTTGGCAAAGGTGCCGGTCGGGTCATCAGGCGCGTCCAGCGTGGGGATCGCGTGATCGCCGGCCGGGCGGTCCATCAGCATGTTGGTGCGGTTGGCGCCGATCATGAAGCAGGCGGTGGCGGTGGCGACCGGATCGTCCTCGGACTCCTGATAGGCGGTGGAACGCACGAAGGCGATCGAGCGCGTGGTGCGATAGCAGATCGAATGCGCCTTGATGGCGAGGCCGGGCGTCGCCGGCTTCTGGTAGTCGATGCGCAAATCGAGCGTTGCAATCGCGCGAGAACCATCGAGCGCGAGCTGCACCGCCATGCCGCAGCTCTCGTCGAGCATCGCGGTGACGACGCCGCCATGTAGGACGCCGGTCTCGGTGTCGCCGACGAAGACCGGGCGATAAGGCAGGCTCGACCAGGCCTCGCGCGGTGCCGCGCGATCGAGCTGCAAGCCGCTGATCTGGCCGTAGACCGAGCGGCGGCCCTTGATGGCTTCAGCCAGTTCGTCAAAGGAAAGCGACGTGTTGTCTGATTTGGACATGGGTGACGTTCTAGACCAGCGGCGCCTCGCGCGCAAAAGGTCGTGCGAGCGCCCGCCCGAGGCTCGACAGGCGCGTCGGAACCGACGATGCTTGCGCGACCTCTCTCTTCATGTCCCGCAAGGAGCCCCCATGGCAGATCCCGACACGACCAACCAGGTGGGCGTGACCATTTCACCGGCGAGTGCGGAGCGCGCGCCGTTCATCTATTTCGACGGCGTGTCCTGCTTCGGCCACCACAACGGCACGATCCAGATCGAGCTCGCGACCAACCTGCTGATGCCCGTCGGGGCCGGCGTCCGGATCGACGTGATCCAGGCCGGCCACATCCGCTGCAGCCCCGCGGCGGCGACCGCGCTGCGCGAAGCGCTCGACAAGGCCTTGACCATGTTTCAGCAGGGACAGAACCAGATCCAGGCAGAGCCCATTCCCGCGATGAAGAACTGAGCGCGCTTCGCGCGCCGCTCAGCCGTGGGTCACATGCACCTTCGGCTTCTGGCCCGCGTTCCACTTGCCGTCGATGGCGCGCTCGATCTGGGCGGCGAGCTGCAGCAGCAGGCCGTCATTGGCTTGCTTTGCAATTGCCTGGATGCCGAGCGGCAGGCCGTGCTCATGGGTGGCCATCGGCAGCGAGATCGCGGGAATGCCGCAGAGATTCGCCAGCGGCGTGAAGGCAAAGTTGCGCCAGAGATTGCCGAACCAGTCGAGCACGTCGGGATTGTCCGAGATGGTCAGATATTCGGTGGTGCCGACCTTCGGCGTCGGCAGCGCGGTGACCGGCGTCAGGATGACGTCCCATTGCTCGAAGAAGCTGCCGAAAGCACGCGAGGTGGTGTTGAACACGGCTTGCATGCGCGCGCGATCGGCAAAACTGGTGTGGCGGCCGGCCTCCCAGATCCGGATGTTCATCGGCTCGATCAGGTCTTCCGGCGGCGCGTCCTGCCCGCGCGCAGCGATCATGTTGGAGATCACCACCGCAAAATTGCTGATGTAGCAGGTGGTCTGTGCGTCGAACGCAGCACGGAAGTCGAGCTCGGGCAGCGCGAAGTCGACGTGATGGCCGAGGCCTTCGAGGAAGCGGCCGGTCTTCTCCAGCTCGGCCGCGATATGCGGCGTTGCGCGATAATCGCCCCATTGCGTCGAGAGCGCAATCCGGAGCTTGCCCGGATCGCGCTTGATCATCTCGCTATAGGGCTGCGCCGTGCTCCAGAACGGCATGAACTCGCCGGGCGCCGGGCCCCTCGCATGGTCGACGAAGGCCGCGGTGTCGCGCACGCTGCGCGACTGGCAGCCCTGGATCGAGACGAGGCCGGTGAGATCGGACATCATCGGCGCCAGTGAGAACACGCCACGCGAGACCTTGAGGCCGATATTGCCGTTGACGCCGGCGGGGATGCGGATCGAGCCGCCGCCGTCGGTCGCATGGGCAATCGGCACCACGCCGGCCGCAACCATCGCCGCGCTTCCCGCAGACGAGCCGCAGGTGGTGTAGTCGGTATTCCAGGGATTGCGCGTGACGTAGACGGCGGGGTTCTCCGCCGAGCTGCAGACGCCGAATTCCGGCGTGGTGGTCCGCCCGATCAGGTTCAGTCCGGCCTGGCGAAACTTCGTCGTCAGGAAAGTGTCGGCGGCGGCGCGATTGCCGCGCATCAAGAGCGAGCCCATTTCCTGCAGGCGGCCCTTCATGGTCGGGCCGAGATCCTTCATCAGGAACGGCAGGCCGGCGAAGGGACCGGCGAGATTGGCGCCGTCCCTGGCCGGATCGGCGATCACATCGTCGAACAGCTCGACCACGCCCGACAGCGCGGAATCGACCTTGGCAACGCCGGCGGCGGCCTGCCGGGCCAGTTCAGCGGGCTTCAGCTCACCCTTCCTGACGCGTGTGGCAAGCCCCACGCCGTCATGCTGCGCCCATTCATTCCAGCTCATCGGCAAAGTCATGCTGCTCACTTCCCTCTTCGTGCAGCGACCTTCCTCATCCATCGTGCGATGCCAGTCAATCGAGGCCGGGCGAGGAGCTGGGTTGCGTCGCGGGGAGGGGCCGGACTACGTGGCCTGTCCGGCGGTCGCCAGCCTGAGACCTGCAAAAAAATACTCGCAGCCGACGGGATCCTGATACAGCGCCTTCACCCCGAGCCATGGTCCGTCCGGCCGAATGCCGTGACGTGCGGCGAACGCGCGTGCTTCGTCCAAGCGCCCCATATGGGCGTAGCAGGAGGCCAGGAACCAGATCGTCAGGACATAGGTCGGCAACTCGTGCAACGAAGGCTCAAGATAGGAACGGGCCTTGTCGAGGCGCTTGCCGAAGAAATGGCAGATGCCGAGGCCGGTCAGGTGGAAAGCCTTTCGCGCCGCGCGCGGGTCGAGCCGCAGCGAGCTTTCAAAGTGCTCGATCGCTAGCTCGGTCTCGCCGGCGATGGTATGGGTCCAGCCGCTCCACAGCCAGGCGAAGGCCGAGCTCGGGTTGCGGTGCAGCGCGTTGCCGACCAGTCCCTTCAGATAGTCGACGTCGCCGCCGAAATTGGTCAGCGCGCCTGCGGCCATGCCGAGTGTGACGGGATCGTCGGGTGCGGCCTCGACCGCGCGTCGCGCGAGCGCACGTCCCCTGGTGATTTCCGTGGCAGGATCCTCGCTCCAGCCGCTGACGAAATTCTGGCCGTGGCAGAGCGCAAGCAGGGACAGCGCAGGTCCATAGCGCGGGTCGCGCGCGATCGCCTGCTCCAGAAGCGCAATGGCCTCTTTCGTGGATTCGCGGGACCACGCCCGCGACGGCGGAAGCGCGCGCAGATAGAGGTCGTAGGCGGTCAGGTCGGCGGTGGGGCGGGCCGATGCACGCCGGATCTCGGCATCGTGCATCACGGGATCGATAACGCCCGCCACGCTGGAGGCGACCTTGTCCTGGAGGTCGAAGACATCGGCGAGCTCGCCGTCGAACCTGTCGGCCCACAGATGCGTGCCGGTCGCCGTTTCCACGAGCTGGCCCGCGATCCGTAGCTTTGCGCCGGCCCTGCGCACGCTGCCTTCCAGCACATAGCGCACGCCGAGCTCGTGACCGATCTGCTTGATGTCGACGGTCTTGCCCTTGTAGGTGAAGGACGAATTGCGGGCGATCACGAACAGCCATTTGAAGTGCGACAGCGCGGTGATGATGTCCTCGACCAGGCCGTCGGCAAAATACTCCTGCTCGGGGTCGTTGCTCAAATTCTCGAACGGCAAGACCGCGATCGACGGCTTGTCGGGCAGGACAGGTGCGGGACCGGCATAGAGAGCCGCTTGCGGCGTGGCAGGACGGGAACCAGGCGCGCTCTGATCGTCGAGCCGCAGCCGCCACGCCCGCATCAGCCGGGCGATGTTCTTTAGCGTTTGCGGTCCGAGATCGTCGCAGGCGATGTCGAGCTTGTCGCGGATCTGGCCATAGGCGGCATCCGAGATCAGCACGCCGCCGGGATCGGCGATGCCCTCCAGCCGCACGGCGATATTGACGTGATCGCCAAAGATATCGTTGTCATCGATGATGATGTCGCCGACGTCGATGCCGATGCGAAATTCGATGCCGCGCTCGCGCGGCTGACCGTGGTTGCGTCGCTGCATCTCGCGCTGGACCTCGATGGCGCAACGGGCTGCTTCGACGGCGCTGGCGAACTGCACCAGCATGGCATCACCCGACGTCTTGACCACGCGGCCGCGATGCGAGGCGATCGCGGGGTCGACCAGGGCCTTCCTGATTTCCTTGAGCCGGGCGACGGTACCTTCTTCGTCGGCGTGCATCAGGCGGCCAAAATCCGCGACGTCTGCCGCGAGCACTGCCGCCAGTCGCCGTTCGACCCGCTCGCCACTCAAGGGAAGTCCCCCGATCGGTCTCCTCAGGCATCAAAGCATAGGGGCAGGCTGCAGGGCTAGGGGCCAACGTCGCGGCACACGGAAAAGTGGACGGTAAAGGTCGCAATGATGGTGGTCGGCCGACGGCGCGATCGGATAACATGACCGACGTTCCAATCAAGCAGGAGTGTCTCATGCACAGGCTGATACTGGCTCTGACGGCGGCGACAAGCGTCCTCCTGGGGCTCGGCAGTGTCGCATTCGCCGATGCAATCGACGGCAACTGGTGCCAGGCCAACGGCCAGCGAATGTCGATACGCGGGCCGGCGATCGTCACGCCCGGCGGCCAGCAAATCACCGGCACCTACGACCGGCATTTCTTTTCATATGTGATTCCGACCGGCGAGACCGGCGCCGGCGCGACGGCCGAAATCCAGTTGCTGAGCGAAGATCTGGCCCACGAGCGCCAGCGCGGCGATGCCTCGTTGCGGGAGTGGCGGCGCTGTCCGCCCGGGGTGAGCTGACGCGTGCTGGTCGGGTTTTCCCTTCCGGGCACGCGAGGGATGGCTAACGGGTCGATACGCCGACAGTGGCCGGGGTAACCATCGCGGCCTGCTCGATGATGCGATGACGCGACGACAGCACCATGAGCTGGGCCGGAGAGGCCGGCATTCCGCCCGAGCTGAGTGAAGCGAGGGTGGACTGCTCCTCGACATTGGCAGCGCCGATCACTGCGACCTGATGGGTCGAGATCGGCATGCCCGCGACTTCGTAACTCGGAAGCTCTGCGGCGGAGGCTGCCGCTGCGCTCAATGCAACCGAAGCAATACAGGTGATAAAGGAAAGTCGCTTCATCTCAATCTCCGTTCGAGTCTTAATCAACGCACCATTGCTGGTCGCGAGCGCTATCGGTTTTGGGTCGCCCCCACATTGAAAATCGTTCATCTCCTTCGAGGCAATTCCGTTTCAGGACCGTTTCATCGGGCCACGAAAATGGTTTCGTGCCGAGGGGCGATGTCGCCTCAGGCGCAGCGTCGTGGAGCGAAGCGACGGTGATTTGGACTCTTTTGCCGACGTCAATAGGGAATGTGGCGACACGGCGGACGGGCTGCGATAAAATCCCCTGTCGAAGGCTCGTAGCCGCACCTTGATGAATCAACCGAGGTTGGTCCATAAGCGGCATCCCCGTAGCCGGTGTTCGGTTGCGTCGCGTGCTTGGATGAGGGATTCTCGCGTGGCAAACATCAATCAGAAAATTGCGCAAGAGCTCGGTGTACGGGAGGAGCAGGTCCAGGCCACGGTGACGCTGCTCGACGAAGGCGCGACCGTTCCCTTCATCGCCCGCTATCGCAAGGAGGTCACGGGCGCGCTCGACGACGCGCAATTGCGCACGCTGGAAGAGCGGCTCGCCTACCTGCGCGAGCTCGAGGACCGCCGCAAGGCCATCCTCGAATCGATTCGCGAGCAGGGCAAGCTCGATGCCGCGCTGGAAGCCTCGATCATGGCCGCCGACAGCAAGGCGCGCCTGGAAGACATCTACCTGCCGTTCAAGCCGAAGCGCCGCACCAAGGCGGAGATCGCCAGGGAAGCCGGCCTCGAGCCGCTCGCCGATACGTTGCTGACGAAGCCCGACACCGATCCAAAAGTGTTTGCGGAGACGTTCATCAACGCCGAAAAGGGCGTCGCCGATGCCGCGGCCGCGCTGGACGGCGCCCGCGCCATCCTGGTCGAGCGTTTTGACGAGGACGCCGACCTGATCGGCTCGCTGCGTGAGGACGTCTGGACCAATGCGCGCATGACCTCGACCGTGCGCAAGGGCAAGAACGCCGAGGGCGAAAAGTTCGCCGACTATTTCGAGTTCTCCGAGCCGCTGACCAAGCTGCCCTCGCACCGCATCCTGGCGATGTTCCGCGGCGAGAAGGAGGAGATTCTGGATCTCCAGATCCAGGCCGAGGAAGCGCCGCCCGCCGGCGTGCCCGGTGTCTACGAGCTGAAGATTATGAAGCGCTTTGGCATCGCCGATCTCAAGCGCGCCGGCGACCGCTGGTTACTCGACACCGTGCGCTGGGCCTGGCGCACGAAAATCCAGGTGCATCTCAACATCGATCTGCGCATGCGTCTGTGGAACGCGGCCGAGACCGAGGCGGTGCGCGTGTTCGCCTCCAACCTGCGCGATCTCTTGCTGGCTGCGCCCGCCGGCGCCCGCGCCACGATGGGCCTCGACCCCGGCTACCGCACCGGCGTCAAGGTTGCCGTGACGGATGCGACCGGCAAGGTCGTCGATACCGCCGTGATCTATCCGCACGAGCCGCAGCGGCAGTGGAACGAGTCGCTTGCGATCCTCGGCAAGCTTGCGCTGAAGCATCGCGTCGAGCTGATCGCGATCGGCAACGGCACCGCCTCGCGCGAAACCGACAAGCTCGCGGCCGATCTCGTTAAGGGGCTTCCCGAACTGAAGATGAACAAGATCGTGGTCTCTGAGGCTGGCGCGTCGGTCTATTCGGCGTCGGCCTTCGCTTCGGAGGAGCTGCCCGGGCTCGACGTCACCTTGCGCGGCGCGGTCTCGATCGCGCGGCGGCTGCAGGATCCGCTCGCCGAGCTCGTCAAGATCGAGCCCAAGGCGATCGGCGTCGGGCAGTACCAGCACGACCTCGGCCAGGCCAAGCTTGCAAAATCGCTCGATGCCGTGGTCGAGGATTGCGTGAACGCGGTCGGCGTCGACGTCAACACCGCCTCCGCACCGCTGCTGGCGCGGGTGTCGGGCGTCGGCGCGGGCCTTGCGCAGAGCATCGTGCAGCACCGCGACGCCAACGGTCCGTTCAAGTCACGCAAAGCGCTGAAGGACGTGCCGCGGCTCGGGCCAAAAGCTTTCGAGCAGTGCGCGGGCTTCCTGCGCATCCTCGGTGGCGAGGACCCGCTCGACGCCTCCGGCGTGCATCCGGAAGCCTATCCTGTGGTTCGCAGAATTCTCGCGGCGACCAAGAGCGACATCAAGGCGCTGGTGGGCAGCAGCGAGATCGTGCGCACGCTGAAGCCGAAGGACTTTGTCGACGAGACCTTTGGTCTGCCGACCGTCACCGATATCCTGCGCGAACTGGAGAAGCCCGGCCGCGATCCGCGCCCGGCCTTCAAGGCGGCCGTGTTCAAGGAGGGCGTCGAGGAGATCAAGGACCTCCAGAAGGGCATGATCTTGGAAGGCACCGTGACCAACGTCGCCGCCTTCGGCGCCTTCGTCGATATCGGCGTGCACCAGGACGGGCTCGTGCACATCTCGGCCATGTCAAAGACCTTCATCAAGGATCCGCGCGAGGTGGTGAAACCCGGCGACATCGTCAAGGTGAAGGTGTTGGACTTCGAGGTCGCCCGCAAACGCATCTCGCTCACCTTGCGGCTCGACGACGAGGTTGGCGCCAAGAAGGACGCGCCGGGCATGGCGCGCGACAACACGCGCAATCAGGGCAGGATGACGTCGTCGGCTCCGCGCAAGCCGCAGGAATCGTCCGGCGGCGGCGCGCTCGCCGAGGCCTTGCGCCGCGCAGCCGAGAAGAGCGGCGGCAAGCGGGCGTAACTCGCGTTCATCAAACTAACTCCGGCGTCAGAATCTGGCGCATTTGTAAGTTGAAGGCGAGGGGCCCGTCTCGTCTCCTGATCCTGCTTGTGGCGCACCAGGTCGCCGCAAGGCAGGAGGGTCTTTCGATGAACAACAGGCTTCTCACGGGCCTCGTCGCGGCGACGGTCGCCGCGACCTTGGCCGTCGCATCGCCCGTGCTGGCGCGAGGTGGCGGCGGAGGCGGGCATGGCGGCTTCGGTGGCGGCATGCGCGGCGGCGGGATGCATATGGGTGGCGCCCATGTCGGTGGTGCGCATTTCGGCGGTGCCCGCTTTGCCGGCCCGGCCATGGGCCATGCCGCGTTCGGTCCGCGCTTTGCCGGAGCGCCGATGGCGCGCGCGGCCTTTGCTCCGCGTTTTGCCGGCGCTGGCTGGCACGGCCATCATCACGGCGTCTTCCGCCATCACCGCTTCCATCGCTTCGCCTTCATCGGCGCGCCGGCCATCTATGCCGGCTATTACGACGGGTGCTGGCGGCGGGCGCCGACGCCCTATGGCTGGCAATGGGTCAATGTGTGCGGGGATTATTGGTACTAACGACGGACCGCACCATTGTCGCGATCGTCGCCGGGCAGTTCCGCCCTGCCCCGGAACGGGATAGTCTGGCGGCGATCGTCGCGCGGAGCATGTCATGACCGGAGGGAGCCGCCGCATCCTGGTCGTCGAGGACGACCTGGAGACCGCAGGCCAGCTCGTGGAGGAGCTCACGACCTCCGGCTACGAGGTCGATCTCGCCGCCACCGGCCGCGAGGCGCTGAGCCACGGCGCCGCGCGCGACTATGCCGTCATCACCATCGACCGCATGCTGCCCGACATCGACGGCATCACCGTGATGCGGCAGCTCCGCGACGACGGCATCAGCACGCCGTTCCTGATCATTTCGGCGCTCGGCGAGGTTGACGATCGCGTCCGGGGCCTGCGCGCCGGCGGCGACGATTATCTCGTCAAGCCGTACTCTTTCGTCGAATTGCTCGCGCGGCTGGAGGCGCTCGGTCGCCGCAGCGAGACCATCGCGAAGGAAACCATTTTGCGGGTCGGTGACCTCGCCATCGACCTGATCGCGCGCACCGCGAGCCGGCGGTCGCGAAAAATTCCGCTGCTGCCCCGCGAGTTCCAGTTGCTCGAATATCTCGTGCGCAACGAAGGCCGAGTCGTTTCCCGCGCGATGCTGCTGCAGCACGTCTGGGACCTGCATTTCGATCCCTCCACCAACATCATCGACGTTTATGTCGGCCGCGTCCGCCGCAAGGTCGACGATGCCCAGGCCTATCCGCTGATCCACACCATCCGCGGCATCGGATATTGTCTCCGTGCTCCTGGCTAAGACGCTCAAATCATCGACCTTCAGGCTGGCGCTGATCGCGATCGCGACATTCGGCCTGATCGTCTCCGGGATCATCGCCTATGTTTATTTCGCGACGCTTGCCTATGTGCGCGGCAGGGTCGGCGATGTCGGCGGTCACGACAGCTTTGCGGCGACGATCGAGCTCGCACTGATCGCGTTTGCCGTGCTGCTGCTGGTGCTGGCCGGCGTTGCGGCCGTGCTGGTGACGCGGCGCACGGTGGGACGGATCGAGCAGATCAACGCCACCAGCCGCGCCATCATGCTGTCCGGCCTCGACCAGCGCATCCCGCTGCGTGGCAGCCACGACGAATGGGACCGCGTCGCGGAAAACCTCAACCAGATGCTCGACCGCATCGAGACGCTGATGGGCGAGGTCAAGCAAGTCAGCGACAACGTCGCGCATGATCTGCGCACGCCGCTGACGCGGATGCGCGGCCGGCTGGAGAAGGCCTATCATGCGCCCCGCGACAGCGAGGCTGACGCGGCGCTGATCGGTGACACCATCGCCGATCTCGACGCCGTGCTCGGCATGTTCACCTCGATCACGCGGATCTCGGAAATCGAGACCCGCGCCCGCAAGGGTGCATTCCGTGAGCTCAATCTGACGGAGATCGCCGGCGAGGTCGTCGAGCTCTACGACGCCGCGGCCGAGCAGAACGGTACTGATCTCATTTTGGCTGGAGATAGCGACGTGCCTGTCACCGGCGACCGCGACTTGCTGTTCGACGCAATATCCAATCTCGTCGACAACGCGATCAAGCACGGCCGTGCGAAGGGCCGCGTGCTCGTCACCTGCAAGGCTGTCGAAAGCGGCGCGGTGATTTCCGTGGCCGACGATGGCCCCGGCATTCCCGCCGACCAGCGCGACCACGTCTTCAAGCGCTTCTACCGGCTGGAACAGAGCCGCTACGCGCCGGGTAATGGCCTTGGGCTGAGCCTCGTCGCCGCGGTCTCGCGGCTCCATGGTGCGGCGATCGAGCTTTCGGACACCGCGCCAGGCCTGGTATTCAAGCTCACATTTCCTAGAGATTGATCACGCCGCGGCGGGCGGCGTGTGCGACCGCATCGGTGCGGCCGGTGGCATCGAGCTTGTCGAGCAGCGAGCCGACATGGAACTTCACGGTATGCACGGAAATGCCGAGCTGGCGCGCGATCATCTTGTTCGAGGCGCCCTCGGCCATCAGGCCGAGCACGTCGAGCTCGCGCGGCGTCAGCTCGAATTCGGTGGGCGCAGTCGCGCTGCCGTTCCGCGCGACGATCGAAAGCGCGGCTTCACCGGGAGCGGCGAGGCGCAGGCCGGCGACGCCATCGAGCATCGCCGCCAGCCGGTCGGCCAGCACGGGGTCGTCGATCTCTACCGAGATCGCGATATCAGTCGTTTCGTCTGCGCTCACGCCTCGGGCCTCTCGGCGATCACGACCTTGAAGCTCACGGGTTCGCCGCCACGGCGCACCGCGACATCGACGGTCGCGCCGACGCTTTGCGGGCCCAGCGTCCGGGCCAGTGCGCGCACGCCGGAGAGTTTTTCGGCGTTGACGGCGACGATCACGTCACCCTGCCGGATGCCGGCAGCGGCCGACGGGCCGCCCTTGTCGACGTTCATCACCATCGCGCCGACGCCGTCATCGAGCCGCACCGGTTGCAGGCCAAGCCCGAGATAACCACGAGCAATGCGGCCGCGCGTCTCGAGCTGGGTCGCAACGCGTGTGATCGTCGCAGCCGGAATGACAAGCACACGCCGCGGTCCCAGCACGGCCATGCCGAACGCCTGGCCCGATGCGTCCAGCGCGAGCCCGCCCTGCTGGCTGTGGTGCAGGCGGACATCGAGCTCGATCCGCGCGTCGATCTCGCCGCCGCGCAGGCTCTTCCATGGTGCGCCCGCCAGCGACACCAGGCCGAGGCCTGCCGTCGCCGCACCGCGGTCGGAAGCGACCACGACTGCGAGCGAGCCCAGCGCGGGCACGGTCGGCGACAGCGCGGCCGGGGCGATGTCGGTCTCGACGCGCAGTAGCGCGATGTCGGTGGTGTGGTCGCGGCCGGCGATCGTGGCCGGCTTGGTGCTGCCGTCGGGCAGCCTGATCTCGACGTCGCCCTCATCTGCCAGCGCCTCGTCGGCGGTGATGATGAGGCCGGGCTTCCAGACGAAGCCGGAGGCGCGCTGGCGATGGGAATGCACGGAGACAACGGACGGCGCGGTGCGTGCGACGACGTCGGCAACAGCGGACGAGAGCGCGGCGAGGGATGTGGAATCGGTCATGGCAAGGCTCCTGTTGTCTCCAATCTGGGATGTCGGGCCGATTTGCGAAACTGGCCGGATGGGGAGGACTGCACCTGTGGTGCTCGGGTAGGCCGATTCGACGAACATGTGATTGGGAGCCGGTCACGGGAAAGTGTAGCAACGCCTTCAATTGCCGCCCTCAATCCTCGCGAGCCCTGAATGAAGACCCTCGACCTCACCCGCCGCACGCTGCTTCATCTGGCCGGCGCCACCTCGCTTGCGATGGCGGCTGCCGCTGCGGCGCGGGCCGAGGGCAACCCGCAAGGTGGGGGTCAAGGCAGCGGGCCGACCTACGCCAGCCGCACGCCGATGCGGGTCGGCATGGTGACGCTGCGGGTCATGCAGCTCGATGTCGTCACCGATTATTATCGCGACGTGCTCGGGCTGACCGTGATGGAGCGCTCCGCCACCTCAGCGCAACTCGGTGCCGGCGGCGTCACACTGCTGGTGCTGGAGGCGCGTCCCGATGCTGCGATCGAGCCGCGCAGCGCGGCCGGCCTCTATCACACCGCGTTCCTGATGCCGACGCGGAAGGATCTCGCGCGCTGGCTGGTGCACGCGGCCTCGCACAAGGTGCCGCTGTCGGGCTTTGCCGACCATCTCGTCTCGGAATCCGTCTATCTCGACGATCCCGAAGGCAATGGCATCGAGGTCTATGCCGACCGCGATCCCTCGCAATGGCAGTGGAGCGAGGGTTCGGTGAAGATGGCGACCGACGAGCTCAACATCCCGGACTTACTGTCACTCACGAACACGCGGGTCAGCGACTATGCCAAGGCGCCGGACGGAATGCGGGTGGGCCACATGCACCTGCGCGTCGGCGATCTCGTGCAGGCCGAAAAATTCTATCACGGCTCCGTCGGCCTCGATCCGACACGCAAGCGTAACGGCGCCGCGTTTCTGTCGTCGGGCCGCTATCACCACCATCTCGGCATGAACGTGTGGCAGAGCCAGGGCGCGGGCGTGCGCGACGACAGCATGACCGGGCTCGCCTGGTTCTCGCTGGTCACCGAGAAACCCGATCTCCTCGCCGCCCAGGAAACGCGCCTGCGCAAGGCCGGCGCCAAGCTCGAGGCGCTCGCAAATGGCGTCGAGGCCGTCGACCCCTGGGGCACGCGGGTGCGGCTGATCAAGGTTTGATCGCGGGCACGGGCATTGCTAAGACCTGGAGAGTGCAATCCAGCCTCCCGGGATCCAACCCGACATGCCCGAATTCCACGGCGTATTCCCCTATCTCGTCTCGCCCGTCGATGCCGACGGCACCGTGCGCACGAAGGTGCTGGGCAAACTCTGCGACGATCTGATCGGTGCCGGCGTCCACGGCCTGACGCCGCTCGGTTCGACCGGCGAATTCGCCTATCTCAATGCCGCGCAGCGCACGGCCGTGGTGCAGACCACGATCGAGGCCACGAAGGGCCGCGTTCCCGTGGTGGCCGGGGTCGCCTCTACCTCAACGGCTGATGCGGTGGCGCAGGCCAAGGCCTACCAGAAGCTTGGCGCCAACGGCATTTTGGCGATCATGGAGGCCTACTTCCCGATCGCGGACGCGCAGATCGAGTCCTATTTCCGCGCCATCGCCGACGCCGTCGACATTCCCGTCGTCATCTACACCAATCCGCAATTCCAGCGCTCCGACCTCACGCTCGATGTCATCGCGCGCCTCGCCGAGCATCCGCGCATCGGCTACATCAAGGATGCCTCGACCAATACCGGGCGCCTGCTCTCGATCATGAACCGCTGCGGCGACGGCATTCGCGTATTCTCGGCCTCCGCCCATATTCCGGCGGCCGTGATGCTGATCGGTGGCCTCGGCTGGATGGCGGGACCGGCCTGCATCATTCCGCGCCAGAGCGTCGAACTCTACAACCTCTGCAGGGCCGGCCGCTGGGATGCAGCCATGACGCTGCAACGGAAGCTGTGGCGGATCAACGAAGCCTTTGCCCGTTTCAACCTGGCCGCCTGCATCAAGGCGGGCCTGTCGATCCAGGGCTATGACGTCGGCGATCCCGTCCCGCCGCAGGCCGCGCTGACGGCCGAGCAGCGCAAGGTCGTGGAAGCGGCGTTGCGGGAGGTGGGCTAACTCTATCCCCTCGTCATGGCCGGGCTTGACCCGGCCATCCACGTCTCACCGCGCGGAAACGTGGATGCCCGGGACAAGCCCGGGCATGACGAAAATGTGGGTTTGGCAGCCTAAAACCGCGGCTGGTCTCGCCAGCATCCATCCGCTAAAAGGCGGCCCGCGCTTCACTTTGAGGACCCATTGGAATGAACATTCTTCCCGGCAATTTGCGTTTCGGGGCGGGACTACCCGTCAAGCGTTTGGAAGACCAGAGGCTGCTCACCGGGAAGGGACAGTTCATCGACGACAAGCCGGAGGAGGGCGCGCTGTGGCTGCACGTGCTGCGCTCGCCGCACGCGCATGCCAAGATCGTGTCGATCGACACCAGCGCCGCCAGCGCGATGGAGGGCGTGACCGCGATCTACACCGGCGCCGATCTAGTTAAGGACAATATCGGCGAGATCCCAACGCTCAACATCTTCAAGCGCCCCGACGGCAAGCCGATGACGGTGCCGCCGCGGCGCCTGCTCGCCCATGAGATCGTGCGCTATGCCGGCGAGTCCGTCGCGGCCGTGGTCGCGACGTCGCGCGTGCTGGCGCAGAGTGCGGCCGAGGCAATCGTGGTCGAGTACGAGGTGCTGCCTGCCGTCGTCGATCCCGTTGAGGCCGTGAAGGCCGGCGCGCCCGTCGTGTGGGGTGAGGCGCCCGACAACATCGTCGGTGCGATGTCCTATGGCGACGCCGCCAAGGTCGACGAGGCCTTTGCGAAGGCCGCGCATACCGTCGAGCTCGACATCGTCAGCCAGCGGCTCGTGCCGTCGGCGATGGAGCCCCGCTCGACCATTGCCGAGATCGAGAAGAAGACCGGCCGCCTGCTGCTGCATGTGCAATCGCAGACGCCGGCCTCGACCCGTGACGTGCTCGCCGGCGCCATCCTGAAGCGGCCGCCGGACAGCGTGCGCGTGCTGGTCGGCGACATCGGCGGCGGCTTTGGCCAGAAGACCAATCTTTATCCGGAAGACGGCATCGTCGCCTACGCCGCGACCAAGCTGAACAAGAAGATCCGCTGGCGCGGCGACCGCACCGACGAGTTCGTCGGCGGCACCCATGGCCGCGATCTCACCTCGACGGCGTCCTTCGCGCTCGACGAGAAGGGCAAGGTGCTGGCCTATCGCGTCAGGTCGATCGGCTGCACCGGTGCTTACTCCTCGGGTGCGGCGAACATCATCCCGCTGGTGCTCGGCCCCTTCGTGCAGACCGGCGTCTACGATCTGCCGCTGGTGCATTTCGAAGTGAAGACGGTCATGACCCACACCGCACCTGTGGGCGCGTATCGTGGAGCAGGTCGCCCCGAAGCCGTGTTCATCGTCGAGCGTCTCTTCGATGCCGCTGCACGCAAGATCGGCATGGATCCGCGCGCGATCCGGAAAGTGAACTACATCAAGCCGGCGCAGCTGCCTTACACCAACGCTGCCGGCCAGGTTTACGACTCCGGCGCCTTCGCTCACATGCTCGACCGCGCCACAAAGCTCGCCGACTGGGATGGCTTTGCCGCGCGTAAGCGCGCCGCCAAGAAGAAAGGCCTGCTCTATGGCCGCGGCCTGACCTCCTACATCGAATGGACCGGCGGCCGCGCGCATACCGAGAAGGTCAGCCTGCATGCGACCTCGCAGGGCCGCGTCATCCTGCATTCCGGCACAATGGCGATGGGGCAGGGCTTGCAGACCACCTACACCCAGATGATCTCGGATACGCTCGGCATTCCCATGGACAAGATCGACGTCGTGCAGGGCGATACGGATCTGGCCACCGGTTTCGGCAGCGTCGGCTCGCGCTCGCTGTTCGTTGGCGGCACGGCCGTGGCGGTCTCCTCCAACGACATGATCCAGAAGGCGCGCGAAAAGGCCTCGAACGTGCTGGAGACCTCGGTCGAGGACATCGAGTACAAGGGTGGCATGCTCACCGTCGTCGGCACCGACCGCCGCATCAGCCTGTTCGAGCTCGCCGAGAAGGAAAGCGGCGCCAAGCTCAGCGTCGATTCCGAAGGCGAGGTCGACGGTCCGAGCTGGCCGAACGGTACGCATATCTGCGAGGTCGAGATCGACCCTGAGACCGGTGTCTCCAAGGTCGTGCGCTACACCACGGTCGACGACGTCGGCGTTGCCGTGAACCCGATGCTCGTGACCGGACAGATCCATGGCGGCGTCGCGCAGGGTATCGGGCAGGCTCTGTACGAAGGCGTGTCCTACGATGCCGAAGGACAGCTCCTCACCGCGAGCTACCAGGACTATTGCATCCCGCGCGCCGACGATGTCCCGCCGATCGAGGTGACGCTCGACGACTCCGCACCGTGCCGCACCAATCCGCTCGGTGCCAAAGGCTGTGGCGAATCCGGCGCCATCGGCGGCCCGCCCTGCGTCACCAACGGCGTGATGGACGCGCTCAGCGAGCTCGGCATCACCCAGCTCAACACGCCACTGACGCCGCAGAAAATCTGGCAGGCGATCAGGGACGCGAAGGTGGACGCGTAAATCTCCGCTGTCGTCCCGGACAAGCGCGCCCCTGGCAACGCGGAGCGTTGTCCAGTAGCGCGCGCAGATCCGGGACCCATAGCCACAGGGAGTGGTTGTGGTGCGAAGGCGGTAACTCCGAGTCCCCGTAGCAACAGCCGCCTGTGGCTATGGGTCCCGGATCTGCGCTTACGCTTGTCCGGGACGACACTGAATGTGTAGGGCCGCCGTCCCCAAAACTCGCCCCCTCAAATCCCCAGCATCATCTTCGCAATAATATCCCGCTGGATCTCCGACGTGCCGCCAAAGATCGTGTAGGCGCGGCCGTTGAGATATTCTGGGATGACCGTGAGCATGTCCTCCGGAATCGCCGGCTCGTGGTTGAGCTTGTAGAGGGGGCGCATCGGCTCGACCGCGAGCGCGTCATGGCCGATGACGTCGGCGCCCAGCTTCGTCACCGCCTGGCGGATCTCGCTGTTGCGCAGCTTCAGGATTGACGACACCGCGCCCGGATTTTGCCCGGTCTGCAGCGCCGACAGCACGCGCAGCTCGGTCATCTCCAGTGCGTCGATGTCAACCTCGACCTCGGAGATGCGGGTCGAAATGTCCGGGCTGTCGATCGCGCGCCCGGTCAGATCGGACTCCGCAAGGTCCGCAATCGCCCGCAAGCCCTCGCGCAGTTTTGCCGACGCGATGCCTGATCCGCGTTCGAACTCGAGCAGGTATTTTCCATAAGTCCAGCCCTTGCCCTCGTCGCCGACACGGTTCGCCACCGGCACCCGCACGTCGTCGAAGAAGACCTGGTTGACCTCGTGGTCGCCGCCGATGGTGAGGATGGGACGCGTGGTGATGCCCGGCGTCTTCATGTCGATCAGGATGAAGCTGATGCCATCCTGCTGCCGCGGGCCGTCGCTGGTGCGCACCAGCGCGAACATGCGGTTGGCGTGGTGGGCATGCGTGGTCCAGATCTTCGTGCCGTTGATGACGTAGTCGTCACCGTCGCGCACCGCGCGCGTCTTCAGCGACGACAGGTCGGAGCCGGAGCCCGGTTCGGAATAGCCCTGGCACCAATAGTCCTCGCCCGAGAGGATGCGCGGCAGGTAAAAGTTCTTCTGCTCCGGCGAGCCGAAGCCGATGATGACGGGGCCGACCATCTTCACGCCCATCACGTTGACATTGGGCACGCCGGCGCGCGCGCATTCGGTCTCAAAGATCCAGCGTTGCGCCGGCGTCCAGTCCGGCCCGCCATGCTCGACCGGCCAGCCCGGTGCGCCCCAGCCCTGCTTGTGCAACGCGCGTTGCCAGGCCATGCCGATGTCGGGGTCGGAAAACACCGACGGCGTCAGCGCCGTGGCGCGCTTCATTTCGTCGGTGAGATTTTTGGCGATGAAGTCGCACACCTCGGCCTGGAAGGCGCGCTCTTCGTTGCTGAAGGACAGGTCCATGTTGCGCTCCTCGTTCAGGCCGAAACAGTTTTGCGACCAAGCTCGGCGTGGCGGTGATAATGATGCGCGCTGCCGCCGAACAGCGTGTCGAAGGCGACCAGCCGCTTGAAATAGGCGCCGACCTCGAGCTCTTCGGTGACGCCCATGCCACCGTGAAGCTGGATCGACTGCTCGCCGACGAAGCGCGAACATTTGCCGATCTTCGCCTTGGCGCCGGACGCTGCACGGGCGCGCTCGATCGGATCGGCATCGACCTTCAGCGCGGCGCGCAATGCCATCGAGCGCGACTCGTCGCAACTCATTGCCATATCGGCCAGCCGATGCTTGATGACTTGGTTGGCCGACAGCGGCCTGCCAAATTGCTTGCGGATCTTTGTGTATTCGAGCGTTGCGTCGAGCAGCGTCTGCATGATGCCGACAGCTTCCGCGCCGAGCGCCGCCATGGCGCGATCGACCGCCCATTCGATCGCGGGCAGGGTGTCATGGCCGTCGCCGAGTCTTGCATCTTCCGGCAGATGGACGTCGGAGAATTCGATGTTGCAGGCCCGTCCGCCGCCGAGGCGCGCGAAGTCGGAGATCACGAGGCTCGGCGTCTGCGCCGGCACCAGGAACAGGCCGATCCGCCCCGACGGTCCCTGATGATCATGGATATGCGCGGAGACGATGATCTCATCGGCGGCGTGGCCGTCGAGCACCGCGATCTTGTTGCCGGTGAGGCGCCAGCCCTGCACCGTCTTGTTGGCTGTTGTCGCGACCTTGGACAGGTCGAACCGCGCGCTGCGCTCGGAATGGGCGAAGGCGAGCTTGAGCGTGCCGTCGGCAATCCTGGGCAGGATCCCCTGCTTCTGCTGCTCGCTGCCGCATTTCTCGACCAGCCCCGCGCCGAGCACGACGGTGGCGACATAAGGCTCGGAGACGAGGCCGCGCCCAAACGCTTCCATCAGGATTCCGATGTCGACGGCGCCGCCGCCGAGCCCGTCATAGGCTTCCGGAATCGGCAGCGCGAGCCAGCCGAGCTCGGCAAACTGCTTCCAGACCGCAGGGCTGAAGCCGA
This sequence comes from Bradyrhizobium guangdongense, assembly GCF_006483445.1. Classification (GTDB taxonomy): domain Bacteria; phylum Pseudomonadota; class Alphaproteobacteria; order Rhizobiales; family Xanthobacteraceae; genus Bradyrhizobium; species Bradyrhizobium guangdongense_A. The sequence continues at coordinate 19,818 of NZ_PPPT01000105.1, forward strand.
GCGGATCGTTCGCCATCCGCCGGCGATGGTCGGCGTCGTAGCTCTCGGCGATGAAGCGCTCGGCGCTTTCGCGCAGCAGCCGTTGCTCGTCACTCAGATTGAGATCCATTGCGTTACTCCGCAGCCGTCGGCGGCTTGCGCACCGAGGGGTGCAGGCCTGAGGGGTCGACGACCATGCCAAATTCCTGAAGATTGTGGGCGTGGCAGAGCTGATGCAGCGCAAACGCCTGGTCGATTGCCGCCGGCTGCCCCATCAAATCGACCGAGCGGTTGACGGCCTCCTTGGTCAGCTTCAGCGCAAACGCCGGCTTTGCCGCGATCTTGCGCGCCAGCACCATGACGTATGACGACAGATCAGCGCGTGGCACGACCTGATTGACCATGCCGAGCTGATGCGCCTCCTGCGCGCTCCAGCTATCGGCCGTAAACAAAAACTCCTTGGCCTTGCGCGGACCGAGCTCCCAGGGGTGCACGAACCATTCGACGCCGCACACGCCCATGGTAACGACAGGGTCGCAGAACTGCGCGTCGTCGCTGGCGACGATGAGATCGCACGCCCAGGCCAGCATCAGCCCGCCCGCGATACACTTGCCGTGCACTTCGGCGATGGTCGGCTTGGCGAGGTTGCGCCAGCGGCGCGTGATCTGGAGATAGATCTCCTGCTCGCGCGCGAAGCGGCCATGGGCGTTGGGTTCGGCGAACCCGCCCCAATTTCCAATTGGCGGAAAATCGACGCCGGCCGCATTCTTGCCGCCCGGGCGCAGATCGTGCCCGGACGAAAAATGCGGCCCGCTGCCGGCGAGAATGATGACCTTGACCGCATCGTCCTGCACCGCCGCGTCGAAGGCGGCGTTGAGATCGTAGGTCATCTGCAGATTCTGCGCGTTGCGCGCATCGGGCCGGTTCATCACGATGCGGGTGATGGACGGCTCCGGCCTCTCCACAAGGATGGTCTCGAACGCGGTCATTGGCGTTTCCGTGTCGTTCTTATTATGGCTCCATGTGACTATGTCAGCCGGGGATAGGCAAGGGGCTTGCGTCCTTCGGCTACCCGCAACGACGGTACGAAAATCTCGACACCCGGGCGGCGCAATCTGATATTGAGGCCCCGAGATTCCACCGGGAGAAATTTCATGCGCAAGTTCCTGACGGTGCTGGCGGCACTCGCGTCGCTGAGCCTGACCAATTGCGGCTACAACGCCATCCAGAGCCAGGATGAGCAGATCAAGGCCAACTGGTCCGAGGTCGTGAACCAGTATCAGCGCCGCGCGGATCTCGTGCCCAACCTGGTCAATTCGGTGAAGGGCTTTGCGCAGCAGGAAAAGGACGTGCTGCTGGGCGTCACCAATGCACGCGCCAAGGTCGGCAGCATCCAGGCGACGCCGGAGGTTTTGAACGATCCGGCCGCGTTCCAGAAGTTCCAGGCCGCCCAGGGCGAGCTCTCCAGCGCGTTGTCGCGGCTCCTGGTCGTCACCGAAAACTATCCGCAGCTCAAATCGGACACGCTGTTCAAGGACCTGATGTCGCAGCTCGAGGGCACCGAAAACCGCATCACCGTGGCGCGCAACCGCTACATCAAGTCGGTGCAGGAGTATAACACGACGGTGCGCTCGTTCCCGAGCAACCTCACCGCGATGATGTTCGGCTACAAGGACAAGCCCAACTTCTCGGTGGAGAACGAGAAGGAGATATCGACCGCGCCGAAGGTCGATTTCAACCCGGCGCCGTCGAAGTAGCGCCGTCGGCCGACGATGCGCGCCGCAAAGGCCTTCTTGCTCGTCTTGTTCCTCGGCTGGGCGTTTGCCGCAACGGCCGACGTCGCCGTCCCTCCGCTTACGGGACGTGTCGTCGACCAGACCGGCACGCTGTCGAGCGGCGACATCGCCGCGTTGTCGCAAAAGCTCCGCGACTTCGAGACGCGCAAGGGCAGCCAGATTGCGGTGCTGATCGTGCCGACGACGCAGCCCGAGACGATCGAGCAGTTCTCGATCCGCGTCGCGGACGCCTGGAAGATCGGCCGCAAGAAGGTCGACGACGGCGCAATCCTGATCGTCGCCAAGAACGACCGCCATCTGCGCATCGAGGTCGGCTACGGTCTCGAAGGCGCGCTGACGGACGTGACGTCGCGGCGCATCATCGACGAGGACATCACGCCGAAATTCAGGAGCGGCGACTTTGCCGGCGGGATCATCGCCGGCGTCGACCGCATGGTCCGCGTGATCGACGGCGAGCCGCTGCCTGCACCCGCGCGCAACACGAACTTCGGCAGTTCCGATGATTTCGATGCGTTCGGGCCGCTCTTTGCCGTGACGATGTTCGGCTCGCTGGGGATTGGGGGGTTCTTCCGTGCCGTGCTGGGGCGGCTGCTAGGATCGCTGGTGGCCGGCGGGATCATTGCGGTCATCGCGTGGTTCTTCGTCAGCTCTGTCCCGATTTCCATCATCGCCGGCGTCATCGGTTTCATCATCGGATTCATGGCGGACCTGCTGGGGGGCGCCGGGCCCGGCACGCGATCGTCGCGCGGCGGCTCCTGGTCGAGCGGGTCTTCGTCGGGAGGCTGGAGCAGCGGATCGTCATCGAGCAGCAGCGGCGGCTTCAGCGGCGGGGGTGGCAGTTTCGGTGGCGGCGGCGCCTCGGGGAGCTGGTAGCGGTCATGAGCATCAAGCGCATTGCCAGACATCTGGTGCATCACAATTGGCGGGCCAAGCAGATTTTTACGCCAAAAGTGCTCGACCGGATCGAGCAGGCGACCAGGCAGAGCGAGACCACGCATTCCGGCCAGGTCCGCTTCGTGGTGGAAGGCGCGCTCGACGGCAAGCCGCTGTTCCGTAATCAGCCGGCGCGCGAGCGCGCAATCGATGTCTTCTCGCATTTGCGGATCTGGGACACCGCGCATAACAACGGCGTCCTGATCTATCTGTTGCTCGCCGACCGCGACGTCGAGATCGTCGCCGACCGTGGCATCAACGCCAAGGTGGGTGCCGAGGGCTGGGAAAAAATCTGCCGCGCGATGGAGGCGGAATTCCGCGCCGGCGAGTTCGAGCGCGGCGTGCTCGCCGGCATCGACGCCGTGTCGCGCGAGCTGGCAAAACATTTTCCGCCGGGCGGCCCGCATTCCAACGAGCTGCCGGATGCACCGGTGGTGATGTGAGGGATCGCCGACGCTCGCTCGCGGTTACCCGGCGGGACGGTTAGCGCCCTGTTAACCGCGCAATTTTGTCAGGCAAACAACGGCTTCCCCGATTTGGGGCGATGCCGCGGGGCAGCATTCGCAACATTTCGTTTCATGCCGCCACGCCGGTTCCACGATCCCGGCTCAATTCGGCCTCGGATCAGTTCCTAAAATTTCGGTAAGCGAGTGCCGAAGTAAGGAATTCGCAAGCAATGAAAGTTACCAAAAGGTCAATCCTGACTGGAGTATTTGAGCCGTGAGCGAACCAATGTCCGACCAGGCCGGCGCAGAAGCCGCCGCCCAGGCTGCATCGCCGGAAGCCGCCATCGACGCCCCGTCGATTGCCCCCGATCATGAGGCGCCACCCAAGCCTGATCCGGTCAAGGCCGAAGCGCCCAGGATTGAGCCTCCCAAAATCGAACCGCCGAAGCTCGAGGTGGAGCCCAAGGCTGCCGACAAGGTCGAGCCGAAACTCGGCAAGCTGATCGTGATGCCGGCCGCCGACCGCGCCTGGGATCGCGAGGATTTTGCTCCGCAGATGAAGGCGGAGGAGAAGGCGACGGGCACGCGCCGGCTCTCCGCGATGGCGGCGGTGGTTGCGCTGGCGGCCGTCGTTGGCGCCATCAGCGGGGCGATGGCGACAGTCGGTGTCATGCATTTTGCCTCGAACCAGCCTCAGGTCGCGGCCGTCGACACCAGCGCGCTCGAGACCTCGGTCGCGCGGATCGATGCCGACGTCGTCGCGCTCAAGGCCAATCTCGATCACACCTCCAAGACGGGAGTGGGCCAGTTCAACAAGACCAATGACCGGCTCGACAAGCTCGAGAAGGCGCAAGCCGAGCCGATGGCGAAGCTCGCCAAATTGTCTGACAGCGTCGACAAGCTCCGCGCCGCGCAGGCTGCCGCGCCAGCGCAGACCACTGCCTCGAAGGAGGTCACCGGTTCGATCGCGCCGGCGCAGGTCGCCGCTGCAGCACCGGCACCCGCCGCTGCTCCTGCGCAGGTCGCCGCAGCCGCGCCGGCCGCTGCTCCGCCGAAAGTCGAGGTCGGCCGGTTACCGACGGTCGAGGGTTGGCGGTTGCGTGACGTCGCCAATGGCGGCGCGCTGATCGAGGGCCGCTCGGGACTCTATGAAGTCTACGCCGGCGATCCCATTCCGGGCCTTGGCCGGGTCGATGCGATCCGCCGCCAGGACGGCCGCTGGGTGGTCGTCACCCCCAAGGGTCTGATCGTCGCGCGTTAGCTCGCAGCCGATCTCAGGAAATTCAAAGGGCGCTTCACCGTGATGTGAAGCGCCCTTTTTGCTTGAATAGCCCAGTCGTCGCGGTGTTAGTGGAGGCATGAGCCACGGCCGTGCCTTGCGAATTCTCGTCACTCTCGTCGCGCTATGCAGCGGCACGCTGTCGCTGTCGGCGGCGGAGGATACCACGCTGGAACGCGGCACCGCGATCACCGATCCTGATCTGTTGCGCAAGCTCGAGCAGAACGATGTGCTGACGATCTCGCGGCTGTTGTGGCGGGAACGCAATGCGAATTTCCCGCTGACGACGGACATGCTGTTTGGTTGGCTCAGGCAGCTCGCGCAGATCCGTCCCGCCATCGACGCCGAGTTCGAGCGCTACATCGCACGGTACAAGCAAAGCGCGCCGAACGAAACCATCGGCGTCGGCGAGGGCTTTGACGTTCAACTGTTCGATCGCGCCATGCTCAACTCCAAGCAGACACGTTTCGTGCTCGCGGGCATCGTCAACCGCATGGACCGTGCCTATGTGTCGGAAGAGTCCTGCGGCGAGATCCGCCTGATCTATCGCCTCACCCGGTTCGAGGCGCCCTGGGATGGCAAGGCAGCGACACGCCTGCCGATGACGCTCAATCTCGTGCTGAAGGCACGGGACCCCCGGCAAGAAGGGCGTAAGTTCAAGGAGGTGACCTGCGCGGAGATCGCGCGCCGCTGGCTCTCTAATGGCGATTGGCTAGAGTTGGTCGATGGCCTGCCGTTTCCCGAGGACGCGCTGATCGATCGGATCGAGACCAACACGCAAGTTGCTGTCATCCCGAAATCGGCGTCGCATGATTTCCGCACCGACTATCTCCTGAAAGTGTTCAAGTACAACACGGACACCAGGGCTTTCGAGGAATCGACACTCGAGAACCAGATCGACCGCACGCGGCTGCTCGCGGACGAGGGCCTGCGGCGCGACTTCAAGGCGTGGCTGCTAGACCCCGAGCATCTGCGCGACTTCGATCGCGGCACGGTGCTGATTCCGGAAAAATTCCTCGCCAAGGGCGCCGTGGTGTCGACGCCGGGCGGTCTTGATCCCTCCGGCCTGCAGCCTGAATTCGGGTTGATGCAGGGGGAAGGCGAGAAGGATCCCGCATTCCCCGAGAACGACGTGGTGGGTGCGCTCAAGAAGGCCGCCGAACGCGGTATCGGCTTGCAAAACATCCGATCCGTGGCGGGCTTCCAACGCCGACTCAACGACATCACCTGCGCCGGTTGCCACCAGACTCGCGGCATCGGCGGCTTCCATTTCCCCGGCGTCGACTGGACCGTGGAGAAGCCGTCCAACTCCACCATCGTGCCGGCCTCGCCGCACTTTTTCGGCGACCAGATCCGCCGCCGCGACATTCTGGTGGCCTTCCGCGACGGCAAAAAACCCGATTTCTCGCGCGGATTTGCCAGCCGGCCGCAACTGCGCGGCAGCACCGAGCTTGCGGGAACCGAGTATCAGGACGGCTGGGGCGCCCATTGTTCCCTGCCAGGCGCGGGATCATCCGCCGCCGACAAGAGTTTTACGTCATGGACCTGTGCGAAAGGCCTGACCTGCCAGGCGGCGGGCAGTTCGTCCCGCATCGGAATGTGTTTCGTGAAGACGCGGTAGCGCATGGTCCATCGGGTCATGCTCGCACAGCATGGCCGACCAACCGATTGGTGACCGATGACCGATACCAGCGAAGCCAACAAGGAGCGCAATCGCCAGATCGCGCAGAATGAGGAAGCGAGGCAGATCACCGGCAGCATCCGCGTCAGCACCTGGGCGGTGGTCGTCGCCGTGATGATCGGCGCGATCCTGTTCACCCTCGGCTGGATCGCGACGCGGTAGTCACTTCGCGTAGTTCGTCATCCGCTTGCCGGGCAGGAGATCGTAGGCCGATTTCCATCCGGGGAGCTCTGCCATGCGGCCCAGCCAAGCATGGATTGCGGGATGGCTTTGCGCAAACTCGTAGCCATGCTCGTCGCTCGGATAATGCAGATAGGCCATCATCGAGATGTCGGCGATGGTCGGCTTCTTGCCGATCGCAAACGCATTGTGTTGAAGGTGCTGCTCCAGAATGCCGAGAAAATCGTCGAGCCGGCGGCGAAAGTGCTTCAGCACCTGCGGATCGCCGTTTTGCGTGAACGACCTCATGAAGCGATAGGTCGCCATGTAACCGGTGAGCTTGTGGTTGTCCCAGAACAGCCAGCGCAGCAGTTCGAATTTTTCGTCCGCGGTCTCGCCGCCGAAGCGGCCATATTGTTCGGCAAGGGCGAGCAGGATCGGCGCGGTCTGCGTCTTCCTGACGCCGTCTACTTCCAGCACCGGGATCTCGCCCATCTCGTTCACGGTCTTGCGCCATTCGGCCGTGCGGGTGACGCCGCCGGCAAAATCGGTCCACACGCCCTCAAAACGCTCGCCGCACAGCGTGAGCATCAGCGCGAGCTTGTAGCTGTTGCCGGATTCCGGGAAGTAATGCAGGCGGTAGGCGGGCATGGGACCTCAGGCGACGCGGGCTTTCAGCCCTGATTATAGCGGAGATCGTCCCGCATCGTCATTGCGAGCGCAGCGAAGCAATCCAGATATGCATCAGAGCGCTGATCCGGGACGACGGCGTCACGCCACCGCGCCGGCCGCCCGCAGCTTTTTGATCGTCGCCTCGTCGTAGCCCGCCTGACGTAAAATCTCGTCGCTGTGCTCGCCAACCGCTGGCGGTTTGCGCGGCTGCACCTTCTTGGCGCCGTCGATCCAGATCGGGCTGTTGATCGTGAGCATGGTGTCGTTCTCGAACGGCACCAGCACCTCATTGTCGAGCATCTGCTGGTCGGTCGGCAGATCGTCGAGGATGCCGACGACGCCGAACACCAGACCGTTGCCGTCGAGGATTTTTCGCCATTCGGCGAGATCCTTCGTCGCGAACGTCTCGTCGAGAATCCTGATCAGCTCGACCGAACGGGCGTGGCGGTCGGCCTTGGTGGCAAAGCGGGGATCGTCGATCAGATCCTCACGCCCGAGGCAGCGGGCCAGCGTCGGCCACTGCCGCTCCTCGTTGAGCAGCGACAGGATCAGCCAGCGCTCGTCCTTGCATTGATAGTGGTTGGCCACGGCATTGAGCGCGCGCTCGCGCGGCCGCCGCTCCCCGAATTTGGCGCCGCAGAGCTTTGCCTGCGCCAGCACACTCGCGGCCCACACGCCGTTCGCCATCAGATTGGAGGCGACATGCGAGCCCTTGCCGGTCTTCTCGCGTTGATAGAGCGCGGTAACGATCGCGCCGTAGAATGCCATGGCGCAGGGGTGATCGCCCATGCCGGCGACGGAGCGGGCGGGCGTGGTGTGGATGTCGGCGCGCACGAGGTCCATCAGGCCGGAGCGCGCCCAATAGGCGTTGCTGTCGAAGCCGGGTTTGTTGGCCTCCTCGCCCTTCTCGCCATAGCCGGTGAAGGAGGCGTAGATCAGCCGCGCGTTGAGATGGGCGAGATGCTCATGGGTGATGCCGAGCTTGGCGCGCACCTGCGGCGGCATGTTGGTGATGAAGACGTCGGTCTCCGCCACCAGCTTGTAGAGCACGGCCTGCGCCTCGGGTTTTGTGAGGTCGAGCGCGAGGCTCTTCTTGTTGCGGGCTTCCAGCAGCCAGGCAAAATTGTGCTCGCTCGCGGGATAGCCGGGCAGGTTGGGCAGATTGCGGTAGGGATCGCCCATGCCGGGCGGCTCGATCTTGATGACGTCGGCGCCGAAATCCGACAGCACGGTCGCGGCAGCAGGGGCAGCGATGAAGCTCGCACAGTCCAGCACCTTCAACCCTGCAAAAATGCCCTTTTCCATCGCGGCGTCGCTCCCTCGCGCTTGTCGTTTCCCGCGCGCTGGAAATTGCCGCGGGCAGGTCATGGGAGCATTAGACCGATGTTTGACCGGGATGCAACGTTCCTTCCGCGCTTCACTCATCTCCTGCAAGCAGAGCCGCATTCCCGCCCGCGGCGGCGGTGTTGATCGTCACGGTCTGCTCGGTGGCAAAGCGCGCGAGATAATGCGGGCCGCCGGCCTTGGGACCGGTTCCGGACAGGCCGTTGCCGCCGAACGGCTGCACGCCGACGACCGCGCCGATCATGTTGCGGTTGACGTAGACATTGCCGACCGACAGCCGCGCGATGATCGCCTCGATGGTGTCGTCGATGCGCGAATGAATGCCGAGCGTGAGCCCAAAGCCGCTGCGTTCGATCGCTTGCAGCACGCGCTCGAGGTGCTCGGCGCGATAGCGCACGACATGCAGGATCGGACCGAACACCTCCTCGGCGAGCTGGCCGGCGTCTGCGAGTTCGAAAATGTGCGGCGCGACGAAGCATCCTTCCGGCGCGGTTCCGGCAAAATGCGGCCGCGCCTGTTTGGTCATGCGCGCGATATGGGCGTCGAGGCGTTGCTTGGCCTCCGCGTCGATCACCGGCCCGATGTGAGTGGCGATGTCGTTGGGATCGCCGATCCTGAGTTCGCGCGCGGCGCCGGCGATCATTTCGATCATGCGGTCGGCGACGTCCTCCTGCACGAACAGGAGCCGCAGCGCCGAGCAGCGCTGGCCGGCGGAACGAAACGCAGACGTGACGACGTCGTCAGCGACCTGCTCGGGCAGCGCCGTCGCATCCGCGATCATGGCATTGATGCCGCCGGTCTCGGCGATCAGCGGCACGATCGGTCCGTCCTTTGCTGCGAGCGTCCGGTTGATCGCGCGCGCGACCTCGGTCGAGCCGGTGAAGACGACGCCGGCGATGTCGGGATGCGCGGTCAGGGCGGCGCCGATACGGCCGTCGCCGATGACGAGATGCAGCGCGCCGGCTGGAATACCCGCTTCGTGCAGTAGGCGGACCGCATCAATTGCGATTCGCTGCGTCTGCTCGGCCGGCTTCGCCACAACGGCATTGCCGGCCATCAACGCCGCCGAGACCTGACCGAGGAAGATCGCCAGCGGAAAATTCCAGGGCGAGATCGCGACGAACACGCCGCGGCCGCGCAAGCCGAGCGCGTTGCTCTCGCCGGTCGGGCCCGGCATCGCCTCGTCGGCGCCGAACAGCTTTCGGCCCTGCGCGGCGTAGTAGCGGCAGAAGTCGACGGCCTCGCGGACCTCGGACAGCGCGTCGTCGAGCGTCTTGCCGCCCTCGCGCTGCAGCAGCACCATGAAATGCGCCTTGCGCTGTTCGAGGAGAAAGCCAGCCTGCTCCAGCGCAGCCGCGCGGACCGCCGCCGGCGTCCGGCTCCATGACGCGAACCCGGCGCGAGCGGCAGCGATCGCGGCACTGGCCTGCTCCGGCGTGGCGTCCTTGACCGGTTTGAGATCGGTCTTTTCGCCGGCGATGTCGGCAAGCAGGCGATCGAGCGCGGCACGTTCACCGAATTCGACGCCTTGCGAGTTCTTGCGGGCTGGCGCGAAGAGATCGCGCGGCAATGGAATCTTGGGATGGCTTGCCTGCTGCGGCTTGGTCACCGCATCGGCCGGGCGCATCAGCAGCGTCGCCACCGGCACGCGATAGTCGGAGGCCTGCGCCACGAAAGAAGAATTGGCGCCGTTCTCCAGCAGGCGCCGCACCAGATAGGCGAGGAGGTCGCGATGGCTGCCGACCGGCGCATAGGTGCGATAGGCGATGCCGGCATGGTCCTGCGCCAGCCGCTCGTAGAGCGCTTCGCCCATGCCGTGCAGGCGCTGGAACTCGTAGCTGCCGTCGTTGCCGGCAAGCTCCAGCACGGTTGCGACCGTCAGCGCGTTGTGGGTCGCAAATTGCGGAAAGAGGCGCGGACGGAGCGCCAGCAGTTTTCGCGCGCAGGCGATGTAGTTGAGATCGGTCATCGCCTTGCGCGTGAAGACCGGATAGCCGTCGAGCCCGCGCTCCTGCGCGCGCTTGATCTCGGTGTCCCAATAGGCGCCCTTGACCAGCCGCACCATCAACTTGCGGTCATGCGCGCGGGCAAGGCCGTCGATGTAGTCGATCACATCGCCGGCGCGCTTCTGGTAGGCCTGGATCGCAAGCCCAAAGCCGTCCCAGCCGGCGAGCGCGGGATCGGCCAGCGTTGCCGCGACCACGTCGAGCGAGAGTTCGAGGCGGTCGGCTTCCTCGGCGTCGACCGTGAAGTTCAGGTCATGCGCCTTGGCGCGCTTGGCGAGATCGAGCAGATCAGGCACCAGCTCCCGCATCACGCGTTCGCGGCTGATCGCCTCGAAGCGCGGATGCAGTGCCGAGAGCTTGACCGAGATGCCGGGCCGGTCGGGCAGGGGGCGATCGCCGGCGGCCTTGCCGATCGTCTCGATCGCGCTGGCGTAAGCGTCAAAGTAGCGCTTGGCGTCGGATGCCGTGCGCGCACCCTCGCCGAGCATGTCGAAGGAATAGCGGGGCTTAAGGCCCGAGCGCGGCCGCGCGCGCTCCAGCGCCTGCTCGATGGTCTCGCCGAGCACGAAGTGATTGCCCATCAGCCGCATCGCCTGGCGGGTGGCGGCGCGTACCGCGGGCGCACCGAGCCGCTTCACCAGCCGGCCAATCGTGCCGTCAGGCGTCTCGCCGGGCTGGATCACGCGCGCCGACAGGCCGAGTGCCCAGGCCGAGGCATTGACCAGGAAGGCGCTGGACTTGGTCTCGTGGTGGACGAAGTCGCCTTCGCCGAGCTTGTCTTCGATGAACTGGTCGGCGGTGCGGGCGTCGGGCACGCGGAGCAGGGCCTCCGCGAGCACCATCAGCGCCAGCCCTTCCTTGGTCGAGAGCGCGAACTCGCGAAGCATGTCCTCGACGCCCCCGAGGCGGTCGTCGCGGGTCCTGATCGCCTCGATCAGCCGCGTGGCCGTTCGGTCGATCCGGGCATCCTGTGGCGGGGAGAGGTGGGCCGTTCGCAGCAGTGCGACGGCGATCTCGGCATCATCAGGCGCGTAAGGCGCGCTGAAGGGTGGCAAGGAAGGGGCGTTCGGCATGGCGTGTCCTGTGACGGAGTCGAACGTAAATCCCGCACGGCCGTAGTTCGATAGACAAAATAGCAATTTTGCCTTAGAAAATGAAGCCAGGGCGATATTTGACCGCAGATATTATGGATATTGATCGCATAGACCGCAAAATCCTCTCGATTCTTCAAGAGGATGGACGCATTGCGAATGTCGACTTGGCAGAGCGTATTGGCCTGTCCCCGACCTCGGTCGGCGAACGGCTGAAGCGGCTGCAGCGCGAGGGTTTTGTCGAAGGCTACGGCGCCCGGCTCAATCCGCAGCGGCTGGGCTTAGGGCTTCTGGTGTTTGTCGAAGTGCTGCTCGACAAGACCACGCCCGACAATTTCGAGCGGTTCGCGCGCGCGGTGAAACTGGCGCCCGAGGTTCTGGAGTGTCACATGGTTGCCGGCGGCTTCGACTATCTGGTGAAGGCGCGGCTGTCGGACATGACGGCCTATCGGCGCTTTCTCGGCGAGCGGCTGCTGTCGATGCCGGGCGTGCGCGAGACGCGCACCTATGCTGTGATGGAGGAGATCAAGCGCGACGCACCCTTGCCTGTCGGCTAAAACGTGCTGCCGCGATTGTCTTATGCATGGTAACGACCAGATGTTCTGAGCACGCAAAAAACCACGTGCGCGCAATCGCAAGCCCTGTCGAATGCACCCAATCGTCTAAAATTTTTTTGGCCCAACTCCCGGATGGGATCCGGGAGCGGCTAATTGCCGTCGGGCTTAAACTTTAAGGTTCTCTGCGGACGTCTTGCCCCGGTTTGCGATCTCTTCGTATTCGACCGTCTGTCCTTCGTTGAGGGTCGACAGACCAGCCTTCTGCACTGCCGAGATATGCACGAACACATCCTTGCCTCCCGACGCAGGCTGGATGAACCCATAACCCTTCGTCGGGTTGAACCACTTAACCGTACCTTTGGGCATCACGTCTTCTCCGCGGGTCTTCCTCCACGAGCACGAGCCGCCAGTCCCCGCAAACCGGCCGGCTCGGTCGTAACAGGATACGCGGAATGTTGCGGGCTTGATAGATCAAACCACAACGGCGTCAGGCCGAAAATCGCTCAACTTGACGGCGGTTTTGCCAGATTTGCCCGTTTCGCGATCATTTGACACATCCGCCGACCGCGACCCCTCAATAGGTCGCGGCCAGATAATCCACGATCTTGCCGACGTCGGCATCGTCGATCGGTGCGCCATAGACCTTGATCATTTTGGTCACCTCGGCCTGCCAAAAACCCTTCTTGTCCTTCATCGGCGGCTGCGTAACGACGTAGTCGACCGAGTGGCAGGCACTGCAATTGTTCTTGACGACATCGACGTTGGGGCCGGGCTTGAACGCCGCCACCTCGTCCGGGGTCTTGTAGGCGATCGGGGCGGCGGTCGCCGCACCGATGCAGGCGGCGAGTGCAAGGCCGAGCAGGGTGAGGGAGGTCCGATTCATGATCATGCTCCTCACGCTGCGGTCACGCGAACGGTTTCGACGACGTTGCGCAAATAGCCGGCCGGATTCCAGCGCGGCGTATCCGGCTGCGTCTCGCCGGCATTGCCGGTGGCGCGGACCTTGAGCTCGACCGGACCTGCCGCAAGCTTCACCGGCAGCTTCCATTCGCGGAAGGCGTATTTGCCGAGATCCTTGCCGAGTTTTGCATTCGTCCAGGTCTTGCCGCCGTCGGTGGAGACCGAGACCTCCTTGATGCCCTTGCCGCCGTCGAAGGCGATGCCGCGCAGCGTGGTGCTGCCCGCCTTCAGCTTGGCGCCGTCCGCGACGTTGGTAATGAAGGAGCGGATGGTGAAGCGGTTGATCGGGATCGTCGCCTTCGGGGCGGTGCCGGGCTCGATCGCATTGTTCGGCGTGTCGGGGATGCGATAGGCCGACTTCATCCAGAAGCCGTCATAGACGCTGTCGATGACGGTGATCTCGTTGAGATGCTTCATCCAGTAGGTGCCGTAATAGCCGGGCACGACGAGGCGCAGCGGAAAACCGTTGAGGAACGGCAAATCCTCGCCGTTCATGCCATAGGCCAGCATCACTTCGCCGTCACGAGCGTGGTCGATGTCGAGCGCCTTGACGAAGTCGGGCGTCTTGTCGCTGACCGGCCCGTCCATGCCGCCGAAGGTGACCTGCTTGGCGCCGGCCTGCACGCCGGCCATCTCGAGCACGGTCTTGAGCGGCACGCCGCGCCAACGCGCGCAGCCCATCGCGCCATTGGCGAGCTGGCCGCCGGCCACGCGCGGCTCGGAGAAGCCGCGGCTGTTGCCGGAGCATTGGTTGACGGCGACGATCTCGGTCGCCTTCATCTTGCGGATGTCCTTCAGCGACAGTTTCAGCGGCTTGTCGACCTTGCCCTTGACTTCGAGCGTGAACTTGTCGGGGTCGAGATCGTAGGGCAGGTCGGAAAGGTGATAGCGGACGAAGAACGCGTTGTTCGGCGTGATCGGTCCGTCGTTGAACACCGCGAACGGCGTCTCGAGCTGCGGCGGCCGGCTGGTGAGGCCGATCATCGGCCGCTTCTGCGGATACTTCACCAGCGGCCGTTCGCCGTTGGCGAAAGGCAGCGTCACGGTGTCGAGCGCCAATGCTTTGGTTGAGCCGAGGCCAGCGGCCAATGCAGTCAAGCCTGCTCCTTTGAGCAGGTCGCGTCTGTCGATCATTGTTTCTCCCCACGGAGCTTGTTCTCAGAGATTCGGGTCATCACCACGAACCCCGCACGCATCTGTTGCTTCCATCAGCGCGAAGTCAATTCGTGCTTTCGCAGTGTGCGCACGACGCTGCGTTGCAGCACGTCGAGGCTATGCGGCGACGAGATCGAGCTGTGGCTGCAGCGACGGTGCGCTCCCTCGCCCCGCTTGCGGGGAGAGGGTTGGGGTGAGGGGGAGTCTCCGCAGGGACGGTGAGAGTTGGATTCGCGGAGAGTCCCCCTCACCCGGATTGCATCTTCGATGCAATCCGACCTCTCCCCGCAAGCGGGGAGAGGTGAAGGGGGTGGCAGTCGTTACGCCGCTGCGCGCTCGGTGCCGTCAACGAGCGAGGTGAGCTGCCTGGTATCGCCGACCACGCGCACCACCATCGGTTCGTCGCGACCGCGGATCGCGACTTCCTGCGCCGGCAATGCTTCCTCGGCGAGGCCTCCCGTCAGCCGCACCTCGTCGGAGACCACGGCCTCGCAGGCGAGCGTCTTGGTCATGTCCTGCAGGCGCGCGGCGACGTTGACGGCGTCGCCGAGCGCCGTGAATACGATGTGATCGCGGTAGCCGATGTCGCCGATGATGACTTCACCGCCGTGAATGCCAATGCCGAAGCGGATCGGCTGGCGCAGATCGTGGCTGAGGAGCTGGTTGAGCTCGTCGACATGGACAGCGATGCCGGCGGCGGCCTTCAGCGCCTGGCGGCAGGCGGTTTGCGGGTCGGCCGTCAGTCCGAACAGCGCCAGCATGCCGTCGCCGACGAACTGGTTCGGCTGGCCGCCATTCTCCAGCACGGCTTGCGACACCGCCGCAAGGAAGCGGTTGACGATGAAGACGGTGTCGAACGGCAGCCGCTTCTCGGCGAGCTGCGTCGAGCCGCGCATGTCGACGAACAGGCTGACGAGATAACGCTCCTGGCCGATCCGCGCCGGCGCCGATCCCTGCGCGTTCGCCGCCAGCGTCTGCGGCATGAAGAGCTGGAAGAAGGAGAGATCGCAGGTCGGCCGCAACTGGCAGGCCAGCCGGATCGACGGATCGTTGGTGCCGACGCGCGTGAGCACGAAGGCTTCGCGCTGCGAGGGTTCGGGGAGGATGGCGTGATCGCCGATGATGCGGATGCGGCAGGTCGAGCAGCGGGCGCGGCCGCCGCAGACGCTGGCATGCGGCACGTTGTGGCGCAGGCTCGCCTCGAGCACGCTCAGCCCCTTGGGCACGCGCACCGTCTTGCCGTTGCCATAGGACAGCGCGATCATGCCGCCGCGCCGCTCGCGCAGCGCCCGCACGCCGCGTGCGAGCAGCACCACGCCGAGCAGGCCGAGATAACCCACGACAAGGCCGCCGCTGATGCGATCGAGCACCTTGTTTTCGGCAACCGTGCCGACCTGCTGCCGCGTATAATTCGTCTTGCGCCAGTCGGCATCGTCGCTGTCGGCGGCGACGCTGCGCCCGCCCTGGTAGACGCCGAGCATCGCCAGCGTCGGGATCAGCACGGCGGCCGCGAGCAGATAGGGCGCGGCGCGCGCGAAGAAGGGCTTCATGCGCAGCCAGAAGTAAATGCCGATGCAGCCGTGGACCCAGGCGACCACGAGCAAAATCGTCATCTGCCAGAGCCGGGCGGGCGCCAGGACGAAGAACAGATAGAGCTCCTGCGGGTAAAGCTTCTCGTGCCCGTAGATCGTCAGGCCGAGCCTGATACCGATCAGATGCGCCATGACGAGCAGGGGGATGCTCAGGCCCAGCACGAGCTGAAGCGGTTCGATCGTCTTCCAGCGAAACTCCCGGCGCTGATACAGCGCGAATACGCCGAGCCCGGCGTGGATCAGCGCGGCGCCGTAGAACACGATCGTGACGGGCAGGAACTGCCAGAACAGGGTGTGGTAGTAGACCCCGGCCTCCATGGCCTCGACCGAGATATTGCCGAGCGCGTGGTTGAGGAAATGGCTGACCACATAGGCAAACAGGATGACGCCGCAGACCAGCCGGATCTGGCGCGCGCTGGTGCCGTGGAGCAGGTCGGCTAGTCTGGTCTGAAGGGCGGCCATGGGCGTTTGTGTATCAGCTTGGTAAGGAGAACCGGTAGCGTAGAGTTTAATTCCCGCAGTGAACAGCGCCCGCGATCACTTGCGCGGCATGGGGCCGCACGTACGACTGTCGTCCCGGACAAGCCATGACAACGCGCAGGCGTTGGCATGGCGCCGATCCGGGACCCATAGCCACAGGCGGATATGTTGTGGGGACTCGGAGTTGCCAACTTCGCGCCGCAACGACTTCCTGTGGTTATGGGTCCCGGATCCGCGCTTCGCTCTAAGCAACGCTACGCGTTGCCCAGAGCTGCGCTTGTCCGGGACGACGGCGGAGTGGGAGACGCCGCCTGCCCCACATTGACTCCTCCCCCCAAGTCGGGGAAAAGCGCGCCCGTGACGACAGCCCCCGACATGCCAGCCCCGCCCGACGCCGCCGCCCGGCGGTCGCTCGTCATCGCCGTCGCCGTGATCGCTGCGATGACGCTGCTGCGCATCGTCTATGCCGGCGTCGTCGAGCTGCGCACCGACGAGGCCTATTACTGGACCTGGTCGAAGGAGAGCGTGCTGAGCTTCCTCGATCATCCACCCATGATCGCCTGGTTCATCCGCTTCGGCACCGCGATTTTTGGCGACAC
Organism: Bradyrhizobium guangdongense; assembly: GCF_006483445.1. Lineage (GTDB taxonomy): Bacteria > Pseudomonadota > Alphaproteobacteria > Rhizobiales > Xanthobacteraceae > Bradyrhizobium > Bradyrhizobium guangdongense_A. Next base: position 36,547 of record NZ_PPPT01000105.1, read on the forward strand.
CACGCTCGGGGTGCGCTTCGGCGGTATTTTCGCGATGCTGGTAACGCAACTCCTGCTCGCCGACATCGTCCGCCGCGTCACGCATGATATGCGCGCGATCGTGTTCGCGGTGTTGATGCCGGAGGCCGCACTCTATTACGGCCTCTTGATGTCGAAGGTCTCGCCCGACATCGCGATGATCCCGTTCGCGGTTGCCATGATCTGGTCGCTGGTCCTGATGGCGCAGACCGGCGACGGCCGCTGGTGGCTGCTGGCGGGATTGTTTGCGGGGCTGTCGCTGCTGGCAAAATTCACCGCCATCATGTTCGCGCCGGCGGTGCTTGCTTTTGCGCTGGTGCCGGACTGGCGCTGGCGCTGGCTGCGCAGTCCCTATCCGTATCTCGCGGCTGTCATCGCCATCGTCCTCTTCTCGCCGGTGCTGATCTGGAACGCGCAGCATGATTGGGCCACGTTCCGCTTCCAGCTCGTGCGCGCCACCGCCAATTATGATTTCTCCTGGCGCACGCTCGGCGACTATATCGGCCTGCAGTTCGGGCTGGTCGGCTTCGTCATGCTGCCGGTGGTGCTCTCGGGCCTGACGCTCACGGCATGGCGCGGCTATCGCAAGCGGGAGCCGGTCGCGATCCTGCTGTCGACGGCGGTGCTGGTGCCGTTCCTCTATTTCCTCTGGAAATCGTTCACGCTGCGGGTCGGCGACACCTGGCCGATGTTCATGTGGCCGGTCGGCTTTGCCGCCGCCGCCATCAACATCGCGGTGCTGACGCGCGAGGGCTGGCCGGCCTGGATGATCAAGTCGACGATTTTCTGGGCCAATACCGCGGTCACGACAGGCATTGCCTTCGTCGTTCTCGTGTTCCTCTACTACGTTGCCGCGCCCTTCAACCTGCTCGGCAAGATCGATCCGATCGGCGGCGAGGCCGGTTACGAGCAGGTCGTCGCGCGCGTCGAGGCCGAGCTCGAAAAGACTGGCGCGACCTGGGTCGCGACAACGGATTACCGCACCTATGCCATGATGCGCTGGCTGCTGCGCGACCGCGTGCCCGTTGTTGAAATCAACGAGCGCGGGCGCTTCCAGGGCTTTCGCGATCCCGGCATGGACAGGATCCGCGACCATGCTGGCATCTATGTCGGCCGTTGGCCTGACAATTTTGCGCCGCTCTGGGAAACGATCCCGGCGAAACGCGAGCCGCTCGAGAAGGTCGAGCGTCGCTGGCGCGGCCTCGTCATGGACACCTACGCGCTGGAAAAGCTCACCGGCTGGACGCCGGAGCTGTCGCCGCCGAAGGATTCGCCGCTGTTCCAGTGGCGCGTGCTGGCTGACGTGACAACCTCGCTACGCCTCGTCATCCTTCTTCCGCAGCAGATCCGACGCCAGATCTGACAGCTTTGGCTGTGGCAGTGCCGCGAACGGCAGCGGGCGCGTGACGTCGATCGCGGCCAATCCGAGCCGCGCCGTCAAAAGGCCGTTGAGCACGCCTTCACCCAGCCGCTGCGAGAGTTTTGCCGCGATGCCGTGACCGAGCATCTGCTGCATCAGGCTGTCGCTTGCCGCCATGCCGCCGGTGATCGCGAGATGCGCGATGACGTGGCGGAGCAGGCGGATCATGCCGAGCGCGCCGGGCCGGCCGCCATAGAGCCGCGCCAGCTGACGGATCAGGCGCAGCGATGCCACGAACACGAAGAGAACATCGATCAGCGCGCGCGGCGAGACCGCCGTGACGATCGAGACCCGCTGCGCCGCCGTCGACACCAGCCGCCGCGCTTCGTCGTCGAGCGGCGCCATCAATTCGCGCTCGGCCAGCCGCACCATGTCGGCGCCGTCGATGATCTCACTGGTGTGACTTTGCAGCGCCGCGCGGGCGCGGGCGAGCTGCGGGTTCTGATGCGCGATCTTGATCAGGTCCTGCACGATGGCGCGGCTCTCCGCACGGTCGTCGCTCGCAAGCACGGCCGTGGCGCGCTGGTGCAATTTTTCGATGGTCGTAAGCCGCGCCAGGCCAAAGGCTTCGCGGCCGATCACGACGGCGAGCGCCAGCGTGGTGACGGATGCGAAGCCAAGCCCGACAATGCCGAGCGTTTCGCTGCGCGCAAACAGATCCTCGATCAGATGAACGACGCCGAGCCCGACACCGAGCAGCGTCAGGCCCGCAAGCCCGGACCAGAACAGCGTGCCCCAGGGAAAGCCGCGCCGTGCCGGAAGCTGCGCCTGAACCGGAACGGGCAGCAGCGCCGGATCGGACTCCGGCGTGATCTGGATCGTGCCGCGCGCTGCGCGGCTGGTCTCATCGGCTTCCGTCACGACGACGCCGGGATCGTCGAGGCGGAACGTCGCGGGACGCCGTGGCTCGGATCGGTCGTTCATTGCAATCGGTCTCCGATCAGGAACTGCAGGGCACGGTCAAGGCGGATGTGAGGCAGGGTCGGCTCGCCGTCGCCCTCGCGCTCGAGCTTTGGCGGGCGGAAGCGCAGAAAGCGGAAGTCGCTCTTTTCCGCGGCCGCTGTCGAGAGCCCGCGAAAAGTATCGGTGCCGTTGAACAGCGCCTCGGGATCCGCGGGCAGATCGCCGGGAAAGGTCGCGACCTCCGTGTTGCCGTCAAAGAATTCGCCGCCCGCGCTTTCGCCGGCCGCAGGCGTGCCGAGGATCGACGGCAGCTTGTCGCGGCCGCGCGAGACCTGCGCCTCGCGCGTGGCGCGCACCGCCGCCAGCGCCACCACGTCGATCTCGGCACCAGTGCTTTCCGCCCGCGTCACGGCGCCAGCCACCGCGCGGCGCAGCACGGCCTCGAGACGATCATGGCTCGAATGGTGCAAATGATCAGCCTTGGTCGCCGCAAACAGGATGCGGTCGATGCGGGGCCGGAACAGGCTGGAGAGGATGGTGCTGCGCCCGATGTGAAAGCAGTCAAGAATGCCGGCGAGCGCGGCTTCCAGATCGCGCAGCGCCTCGGGGCCGGAGTTGAAGGCGGAGAGCGCGTCGGCCAGCACGATCTGGCGATCGAGCCGCGCAAAATGATCGCGGAAGAACGGTCGTACCACGACGTCCTTGTAGGCCTCATAGCGCCGTACCATCATCGCCCACAGCGATCCCTCCGGCGCCTGTCCGTCGACGGGCACGGCGAGTGGCGCAAAGGTCAGCGCGGGTGAGCCTGCGAGATTGCCGGGCATCAGGAAGCGCCCGGGCGGCAACAGGCTCATCGCAAAGCGCTCGTCGCGGCAGGCACGCAGATAATCGGTGAAAAGCTTTGCTGCCGTCAGCGTCGCCTGCTCGTCCTCGCGCTCGTCCGGCCTCAGGGTCGCCAGATGCGCGTGCCATTCGGCGGCAAGATGCGCGCGCGGCTTTTCGCGCGACAGCGCCAGGCTTTCCGCCGACCATTGCTCGTAGCTCTTTTGCAAGAGCGGCAAATCGAGCAGCCATTCACCGGGATAGTCGACGATGTCGAGCGTCAAGGTGCGATCCGCGCCGTTCTGGCGCTGGTAGTCGATCACCAGGCGGAGTTCGCTGATGTCGGTGGTCGAGGTCGGCCAGCGCCGCTCCTCGATCAGCGCGCGCAGGTGGCTCTCATAGGCAAAGCGCGGCACGGCATCGTCCGGCTGCGGCGCCAGATTGGCGCGTGCGATCCGCCCCGAGGCATAGGCCTCGAACACCGGAAAGCGGCCGCCCCGGGTCAGCCCGTGGATCAGCGCGGTAATGAACACGGTCTTGCCGGCGCGCGACAGGCCCGTGACGCCGAGCCGCACCGTCGGATTGAAAAAATGCTCGCCATAGTCCAGCAGCGCCCGGGCCGACAGGCGTGCCTCCTCGACCATATCCTGGAAGGTAAAAGCCATGTGTGAAGCAGATCTCGTGACGGCGGGCGCTGATGGCGTAGACTGGTCACAAAAGTGGCAACTGTCCGACGAAAATCAAGCTTCATACTTCCACCGCGTTTTGGGGCGAACCAGCCGTTGAACGTGGCGTTAACTGCGAAAGACCAATATTGAATCGTCTCCTCGTTGCGTGTGGGCAGGCATGAGCGTTTTCAGGCTGAAACAACTGGCGTCCACCTCCCTGCATGCCGCGGCGGATGCCTTCCACTGGAATTACGACCGTGCCGAGCTGATCGCCGACGGCGTGATCCATGCGATCGGCGTGCTCTCCGGTATCGTCGCCGCGACCGTGCTGGTGGTGTTGACCGTGGTCTATGCGAGCGCGATCGATATCGTCGGGGTGTCGATCTACGTCGCCGGCCTGCTGTCCATGCTGGTCTTGTCGGCGACCTATAATCTTTGGCCCGTGTCTCGCGCCAAGTGGGTGCTGCGACGGTTCGACCATTCCGCGATCTATCTCCTGATCGCGGCGACTTACACGCCGTTCATCCTGGAACTGAAGGACAGCACATTCGCGCTCGCGCTGCTCGTCGGCGTCTGGTGCGTCGCGATTCTCGGCATCGTGCTCAAGCTCGTCTTTCCCGGCCGCTTCGACCGCGTCGCGGTCGGCATCTACCTCGCGATGGGCTGGAGCGGCATGATGCTCTACGATTCCGTGGTGAAGGCGCTGCCGGCCATGGCGCTGTGGTTCGTGGTCGCCGGCGGCGCGCTCTACACCTGCGGGGTAATTTTTCACGCCTGGCAGCGGCTGCGTTTCCAGAACGCGATCTGGCATGGCTTTGTCTTGGCCGGCGCGGCATGCCATTATACCGCGGTGCTCGATCTGGTCCTGAGCTGAGCACGACATAAGAAACTCAATCTCAAGGGAGAGTCGGATGCAGGTTGCCGGCAAGGTCGTGGTTGTCACCGGCGGCGCCAATGGCATCGGCAGGGCGCTGTGCGAAGCCTTTCACGAGGCGGGCGCGGCCAAAATCGTGGTCGCGGATATGGACGCCGCCAACGCGCGAGCGGTCGCGGCAACAGTGGACGGTGCCGCCTTCAAATGCGACGTGGCCCAGGAAAAAGACATCTTGCACGTCATCGAGGAGACCGAGCGGCAGTTCGGCCCCATCGCGCTGTTCTGCTCCAATGCCGGCATCGGCGGCGGCTTTGATCCGATGTCGGTCAATGCCGGCGGTGCCTCGGACGAACCCTGGCAGCGCAGCTGGGCGATCCACGTCATGGCCCATGTCTATGCCGCGCGACACCTCGTTCCCCGCATGAAGGTGCGCGGCGGCGGCTATTTCCTCAACACCATTTCGGCCGCGGGCCTCTTGTCGCAGGTCGGCAGCCCCGCTTATTCCGCCACCAAGCACGGCGCGGTCGGCTTTGCCGAAAACCTCGCGATCTCGCACAAGGCCGACAACATCAAGGTCTCGATCCTCTGCCCGCAGGGCGTCGACACCAACATGCTGCGCGGGATCCCCAAGGGTCCGCAATCCAGCGACGGCAATCTGTCGCCCGAGCAGGTGGCGAAAGACGCGCTCGTCGGCATCGAGCAGGAAACATTCCTGATCCTGCCGCACCCCCAGGTCCTCGGCTACATGCGCAAGAAGACCGAGAACTACGACCGCTGGATCGGCGGCATGGCCAAGATCCAGGCCAAGATGCGGGAAGATTTTGGGAAGTGAGCGTGAGGTCATTCCGGGGTCGGTGCTGCGGCCCATCCCGGAATGACGCGAGACGGGCAAGCCTGCGTCCTCACCTCGGCGGTACCTACTATGTAGCTCAGGCTGTCCTCGGCCGTTCGCAACTCGCTGTCGAACCGTAGTTCTACCGGGCGGCCCCAAGCCCGAATATTTACCATTTGTCCCCCTACTGCACGGGTTCGGGGGAATTCTTCATGTTGAACCGTTTGACCATTTCCGTGCTGCTCAAGTCGGTCATTGCCGTCATGGCCAGCTGCGTGACGATCTTCCTGCTCATGACGGCCTGGGAGTCCTGGGGGCGGCTGCAAGCCGCCGCGCGGATGTCCATCATTGCGGAGGCTTCGGAAGGCGCGTTCAAGGCGATGCACAATTTGCGGACCGACCGTGCCACCACCGTCCAGACCTTGAACGGCGAGCCTGCGATCGACGCCTCTGCAGAGAAGGCGCTTCGCGACTACCGCGACACCGAGAATCCCGCAATGAGGTCGGCCGCCGACCTCAGCGCGCAGGTCGAGTTCGCCGAGAAGAGCACGTTGCTTCCCACCCTGAATCGCCAGATCGAGACCCTGAAGAAACTCCAGGCGGAGACCTGGGAAGCGATGAGCAAGTCCAAGGCCACGCGACGGCCTGAGCTTGCCAAGGAATATACCGACGCCGCGACGGCGCTGCTGCAGACGCTCGACAGGACGTCGACGCAGTTGACCGCAGCCGTGAACCATATGGATCCCGTGGTCGATCAGTTGCTCGCGATCAAGCAGCTTGCCTGGCTGGTGCGCGACTCCGGAGGTCAGGCCGCGCTGCAGCTTTCGCAGGCGTTCGCCACCGGCCGCCTGCCGCCCGAAGCGCGCCAGACCTATACGAGATTCCTCACCGGTGCAGAGTTCAGCTGGAATGCGCTTGAGGCCCTGGTGGCGGGACTGCAGCTGCCGCCGAATCTCGTCAAGGCCATGGCCGCAGCGAAGTCGGGCTATTTCGATTCCCAGCATCTGGCGGGCTCCGAGAAGCTGCTCAATGCGGCGATCGCAGGCGAGCCGCTCGGGCTGACATCGGGCGAATGGCGCACGGGTGCCGTCGCGCGCCTCGGTACGGCGGTTGTGCTGGCCGAAGGTGCATTGGCCGAAGCCAAGAGCTACACCGCGGCACTCTGGGCTTCGGCGCAGCGCGCCCTGATCCTGAACCTGACGCTCCTGATCTCTTTCGTTGCGCTGGCGGTCGGCAGCATGGTGCTGGTCGGCCGTCGCGCCATCACGCCGCTGCACAATATTCGTGACGGCATGCTGAAGGTTGCCGCCGGCGACCTCACGGTGGATGTCGGTTATGGCGAGCGCAAGGACGAGATCGGCGCGCTGGCCGGTGCGCTGGCGACGTTCAAGCAGCAGGCCGTCGAGAAGGCGGCGATCGAGCAGCACGAGCGCGAACGCAACGCGGCTGCCGCGAGCCGGCAGCAAACCATCACGCAGTCGATCGGCGAATTCGAGAGCCAGGTGCGCGGGACACTCGAGCAGCTCAGTGACGCCTCCAACCAGATGCGGACGACGTCGGACGGCATGTCTGCGGTGTCGACCGAGACCAACGCGACGATCCAGGTCGCTGCCAAGGCTTCGGGCGAGGCGTCGGTCAATGTGCAGAGTGTCGCGTCGGCCGCGGAAGAGCTGAGCGCGTCGATCAACGACATCTCGAGGCAGGCCTCTCACGCCGCGTCGATCGCCAGCCGCGCCGTCAATCAGGCCCGTGCGACGGACGGCACGGTCCAGGGGCTGGCGCAGACGGCCAATCGCATCGGCGAGGTCGTCGGGCTCATCAATGACATCGCGTCGCAGACCAACCTGCTGGCGCTGAATGCAACCATCGAGGCCGCGCGCGCCGGCGAGGCGGGCCGCGGCTTCGCGGTGGTGGCCTCCGAGGTCAAGTCGCTCGCCAGCCAGACCGCGAAGGCGACCGAGGACATTTCGGGCCAGATTGCCGACATCCAGAAAGTCGCTGGCGAAGCCATTCAGGCGATCCAGACGATCGGCGGCATCATCGGCGAGGTCAATGAAGTCGCAACCGCGATTGCCGCAGCGGTCGAGGAACAGGGCGCGGCGACCCAGGAAATCACCCGCAGCACGCAGCAGGCTGCGCAAGGCACCAGGAACGTCTCCGACAATATCGTCGGCGTCAGCGCCGGCGCGGATGCGACGGGGGCGGCGGCGCAGAACGTCAAGACCGCCTCGGAGATGGTGGCGCTTCAGGCCCAGCAGCTCCGCGGCCAGGTCGATGCCTTCCTGGGACGAATTCGCGCAGCGTAGAGCGTTTTCCAGCGAAGTGGATGCCGGTTCGCGTCAAGAAAACGCGTCAAAACAAGAATCTAGAGCTCCGTTCCGATTCCATCGGAACGGATAAAGCTCTAGCAGTCTGCTGAAAAA
>NZ_PPPT01000106.1 GCF_006483445.1 Bradyrhizobium guangdongense
CGGAATCCATAACCACGATCGGGAGTATGGATTCCGGGCCTGCGCCGTTTCGGCGCATCCCGGAATGACGAAAGCAAGAGAAACGCAAGGAAACGCCATGATTGAATTCTTCTTCGACTGTTCCAGCCCCTGGACCTATCTCGCCTTCCACAACATCCAGCCTCTCGCAAAAGAGCTCGGCGTCGAGATTGTCTGGCGGCCGATCCTGGTCGGCGGCATCTTCAATACGGTGAACCCCAGCGTCTACGCCCAGCGCGAGACGCCGGTGCCGTTGAAGGCGCGTTACATGAAGAAGGACCTTCAGGACTGGGCGCGCTCGGCGGGCCTTGCGATCAAGATGCCGCCGACGGTGTTTCCGGTGAACAGTGTGAAAGCGATGCGCGGCTGCATCTGGCTGGGCAAGGATATGGTGCCGTTCGCGACCGCGGTGTTCGAGACCTATTGGGGTGGCGACAAGGACATCTCGCAGGACGCGGTGCTTTCGGAGGTCTGCAAGAAGGTCGGCATCGACGAGCAAAAATTCTTCGCCGGCATTTCGGAGCAGGGGATCAAGGACCAGCTCAAGGCCAATACCGAGGAGGTCATTGCGCGCGGCGGGTTCGGGTCGCCCACGATCTTCGTCGACAAGACCGACATGTATTTTGGCAATGACCGCCTGCCGCTGATCCGCGAGGCGATTTTGCGCCGCAAGGCGAGTGTCGCCTGATGGTTCGCGCCGTCGTTTGCCGCACGCTCGGTGCGCCCGAGACACTGCGGCTCGAGGAATTTCCGTCGCGGCCGTTGAAGCCAGGCGAGGTACGCGTTGCCATCCGCGCGGCCGGGCTCAATTTCCCCGACGTGCTGATGGCGGCGGGCGAGTACCAGCTCAAGCCGGAGCTGCCGTTCACGCCGGGCATGGAAGCTGCCGGCGACGTTACCGAGATCGGCGTGGACGTGAAGGGCGTCGCCGTCGGCGACAGGATGATCGTCAAGATGCGGCACGGCGCCTTCACCGACGAGGCCATCGTCTCGGCGGCGCAGCTTACAAAGATGCCGTCGACCTTCGATTATGCCGAGGCCGCGACGTTCCTGGCCGGACACGGCACGGCCTATCATGCGCTGATCGACCGCGGAAAGGTCGTGCCAGGCGAGGTGCTGCTGGTGCACGGCGCCGGCGGCGGCGTGGGGCTTGCCGCGGTCGAGCTCGGCAAGATGCTGGGCGCCACCGTGATCGCAACTGCATCCAGCGATGAGAAGCTCGCAATCGCAAAGGCGCGCGGCGCCGATCATCTCGTGCGCTACGACCAGGAACCATTCCGCGATGCCGTCAAGCGCATCACCGACGGCCGCGGCGTTGACGTCGTGTTCGATCCCGTTGGTGGCGAAGTCTTTGAGAACTCGATGCGCTGCATCGCCTGGGGCGCGAGGCTGCTGGTGATCGGGTTCACCGGCGGCATCGGCTCGGCGAAAACCAACCTGCTGCTGATCAAGGGGGCGAGCGTGCTCGGCGTGCGCGCCGGCGAAGCCGTGCGCAGGAACCCGGCGCTCGGCGCGATCAGGCTGAAGGCGCTCTTGCAATGGGCCGAGGAGGGAAAACTCCGTCCCAACGTCTCGCACCGCCTGCCGCTGCAAGATTACGCCAAGGCGATGCGGCTGTTGATCGACCGCAAGGCGATCGGGCGTGTGGCGCTGGTGATGGAGTGAAGCTGCCGAGGGTGGGCAAAGGCGCTCTTGCGCCGTGCCCACCATCTTTCCTTGATCTCGACACAAGTGGTGGGCACGCTTCGCTTTGCCCACCCTACGGCTTCGTCATTTGTACTCACGCTCCGTCCACCACGGGAAATAATCCGGCATGTCGCTCGACACCTTGTTCTTGAACTGCGCCGGGCGCTTCTCCAGGAACGAGACCACGCCTTCCTTGACGTCCTCCGAACGGCCGCGGGCGTAGATGCCGCGGCTGTCGACCTTGTGGGCCTCCATCGGATCGTCCGCGCCCATCATGCGCCACATCATCTGACGGATCAGCGCTACCGACACAGGCGCGGTCTTCGCTGCAAACTCCTTGGCGAGCGCGCGCGCGGTCGGCAGCAGGTCATCCGGGGCTACGACCTTGCTGACGAGGCGGCCGGCGAGCGCTTCCTGCGCCGGGAAGACGCGGCCCGAATAGCACCATTCCAGCGCCTGCGAGATGCCGACGATGCGCGGCAGGAACCAGCTCGAGGCGGCCTCGGGCACGATGCCACGCTGGGAGAACACGAAGCCGAAACGCGCCGCGTCGGAGGCGATGCGGATGTCCATCGCAAGCTGCATGGTGACGCCGATGCCGACGGCGGGGCCGTTTACGGCCGCGATCACGGGCTTGAGGCATTTGAAGATGCGGAGCGTCACCTGGCCGCCGCCGTCGCGCACCTGCGGATCGCTGTAGTCCACCGCACCGTTCGCAAGCCGCTTCACGGGCCCGCGCCGCGCATCGCGGTCAAAGGTGTTGGCGCCGGAGGAGAGGTCGGCGCCAGCGCAGAAGCCGCGACCCGCACCGGTGACGATGATGGCGCGGACATTGTCGTCCTTGTCGGCGGCGTCGAACGCGTCGATCAACTCCTGCTGCATTTGTCCGTTGAAGGCGTTGAGCTTGTCGGGCCGGTTCAGCGTGATGGTGAGGATCTGATCGGCGACCTCGTATCTGATGGTCTCATACGCCATGGCGGTTTCCTTCCCTTGTTCTCTTGATTTGTAGCACGTCATTCCGGGATGCGTGCGAAGCACGCAGGCCCGGAATCCATTCATCGGCACAATGCGCGGAGAAATGGATTCCGGGCTTGCGCCAAGAGGGCGCAACCCGGAATGACTGAACGGCCGCTACTTCGCGGGCGGCCGCGGCCAGGGCCGCTGCGGGCCACGCAGGCCTTCAAAGGCCTTGGCCATGCCGAGCACGCCGATATCGTCGAAGCGGCGGCCGACGATCTGCACGCCGATGGGAAATCCCTTGGCGTCGTAGCCGCCGTTGATTGAAATCGCCGGGTTCTCCGACATATTCCACGGCACGGTATAGCAGATGTGTTCGAACGGCTTCATGGGATCGTTGAGGGGCGAGGCGAACTCGGCCGGATAGTTCACGTTCGGCGCGGTCGGCGAGATCAGATAGTCGAGCTCGCAGAACAGCGATTTTGCGGCAGCGCGGATCGCCATGGTCTGGTTGAAGCCCCTGATGACGTCGACGCCGGAGAGTTTTTCGCCCGACGCACCCCATTTGAAGATGTAGGGCAGCACTCTTGCCTGCTCGTCGGACGTGAGTTTTGAGAGGTCATCCCACATCCGCGCGCGCCAGAAATTGTCGAGACCGTCGAGCATTTCGCGCGTCAGGATGCCGTCGACTTCGGTGACGACAGCGCCGGCGGATTCAAACGCTTTTGCTGCCTTCACCGCGACGTCGCGCACCGGCTTCTCCAGCGGCTGGCCGACGCCAAGATCGAGCATCAGCCCGATCCGCAGCTTGCGCGGCGATTTTTCCAGCGCCTTCCAGTTGATGGTGTCGGCGGGCAGGCTCATGCCGTCGCTCCGGTCGGGCTTTGCGATCACGCTCATCATCAGCGCGCAATCATCGACCGTGCGGGTCATGGGGCCCGCGACGCGGCCGACATAGGGCGGATCGATCGGCACGCGGCCGAAGCTCGGCTTCAGGCCGACGAGGCCGCACCAGCCCGCCGGCAGCCGGATCGAGCCGCCGATATCGGTACCGAGATGCAGGGGACCGTAGCCGGCCGCACCGGCTGCTCCGGCACCTGCGCTCGAGCCACCGGGATTCTTGGTGATATCCCAAGGATTGCGGGCGAGCGCATGAAAGCTCGAAAGCCCCGACGACAGCATGCCGTAATCCGGCATCGTGGTCTTCGCGAACAGGATCGCACCGGCTTCGCGCAGGCGCGCGGCCGGCGGCGCATCCTTCTCCGCCGGCACCAGCTTGACGCTGGCCGCACCCAGCGGCACCGGCACGCCCTTGGTCGCGATGTTGTCCTTGATCGTGACAGGCACACCGTCGAGCGGGCCGGAGGGCTCGCCGCCGGACCAGCGCGCGGTCGAGGCTTCCGCGGCCGCGCGCGCACCGTCGGGATCGAAGGCGTAGAGCGCCCTAAGCTGCGGCTCCCACAATGCGACATGCGCGAGCAAATCCTCCAGCACCTCGCTCGGCGAGAACTGCTTTGCGCGATAGCCCGCGATCAGATCGACCGCGGACAGATCGTGCAGCGAGGTGACTGCCTCCTCGGTACGCGGCTTATGCATGAGCTCCGACCGGCATGCGCGTTTCGATGATGCGGGCGAACATGCTGGCGCCGATCGGCAGGATCTTGTCGTCGAGCACGAAGCCGGGGTTGTGCACGGGCACCGAGCCGTCATGCCCGACCCAGAAATAGGCGCCCGGGATGGTTTCCAGCATGTCGGCGAAATCTTCGCTGCCCATCTTCGGCGTAGTGCGCGTGATCACCTTGGCGGGATCGACGATGGTGCGCGCGACGTCCTCGACCACCTTGGACTGCTCGACCTGGTTGACCAGCACGTTGAAGGTGTCGCGGATGTCGACGTCGATCACGCATTGATAGGCGCTCGCGATGCCGGCGCAGATCGTACGGATGCGTTCGCTGACCAGGGTGCGGACTTCTTTCGAGAAGGTGCGGATGGTGCCGCAAAGATGCGCGTCGCCGGGAATGACGTTGTAGGCGGAGCCCGCATGGATCTGGGTGATCGAAACGACCGCAGCCTGAAGCGGATCAACGTTGCGGCTGACGATGGTCTGGATCGCCTGCGCCAGTGTGGTCGCGATCACGACCGCGTCCTTGGAGCGCTCGGGCATCGCGCCATGCGCGCCATAGCCGGTGATGCGGAGGTCGAAGAAGTCGGCGCTGGCCATTGCCGGGCCAGGCAGGATCGCGATCTCGCCGTGATTGAGATCGGGCGCGTTGTGCAGGCCGTAGAGTTCGTCGCAGGGGAATTTCTCGAACAATCCGTCCTTGATCATGGCGCGGGCGCCGCCGAGGCCTTCTTCGGCCGGCTGGAAGATCAGATGCACGGTGCCGTCAAAATTCTTTGTCTCGGCGAGATAGCGCGCGGTGCCGAGCAGCATGGTGGTGTGGCCGTCATGGCCGCAGCCGTGGAACCGGCCTGGAATTTTTGAACTCCATTTCAAATTGGTATTCTCTTCCATCGGCAGCGCGTCCATGTCGGCGCGCAGGCCAATGCGCTTGCTGCCGGTGCCCTTGCCCTTGATGACGCCGATCACGCCAGTGCCGCCGAGACCGCGATGCACCTCGATACCCCAGCTCGTCAGCTTGTCGGCGACGATGCCCGACGTGCGGACCTCCTCGAACCCGATCTCCGGATGGGCGTGAAGGTCGCGGCGGATGGCGGTGAGTTCGTCGGCATAGCCGTCGATACGTTCAATGGTGGGCATCGGTTCTCTTCTGTCGGTTAGCGGGAAGGGGGATTGAATGCGGGGCCGTTTGGCTTGAGGCGGATGCCCGGACGCAGCCGTGTCCAGGGTAGCGTCGCGGTGTCGGCGGGCATCGCGCCCGGCGCGGCGCAGATCATGAGTTTTTCCGCGATCGGCTCGAAATCGGCGCGGAAATGCACGGAGCTCTTGTTGACGAGGATCGCCTGCTCGGTCGGCTCGATGCCGACATAGCGGTACATCGCTTGATCGGCGAGCTGCGCCTTGTGCGAAGACACGACCACGCGGACGTCGCCGATGCGCAAGGCGGCCGACGGGCCCATCTCCATCTCGCGACCACCATAATAAGGGCCGGGCGCGACGAAGCGGCCATCGCTGAGTTTTTCGACGATGAACGTCTCGGTGTAGGGCTCGTCGCCGGGAATGCCGGACTTGCCGCCGAGCGACAAGGTGACGGTCGTGCCGACGCCGGCCGCGTGCGCGGCCTTCGCCGAGACGGGATCATAGATCACGCCGGTCGCCGCACTTGCCTTGTTGCGCACCAGCGCGCGCAGCATGCCCGTGGTGTCGGAATCGCCGCCGGCGCCGGGATTGTCCTGGGTGTCGGCGATGATGATCGGCTTGGTTGCGCTCTTGGCGAGCTCCATCGCGTGACGGATACCTTCGTCGGGCGACCAGATCTTGCCGTCAAAGTCGTCTTCGTGGCTCTCGATCAGTTTTACGATCGCATCCGCCGCGCGGTCGGCGTCGTCCTGCGTCACGCCATAGGCGAACACGCTCGGTCCGCAATCGTGGAAATCGGCGGCGGGAAAACCCGGCGCGAAGGAGAGGGTGGGGACCGCGTCGCTCTCGAGCGCGGCGAGCTTGTCGTAGATGCCTTTGGTCGGAAAGTCGTTGGTGCATTGCCAACTGATCGCGATCAGGAACGGCAATTGCCGGAACGCTTTTGCGAGCGGCTGCCTGGTCTTCAGCAGCAGCGCGAGATGTCTTGCGCAGGCACGTCCGGTCTCGGCCATGTCGACATGGGGATAGGTGCGGTAGGCGATCAGCGCATCCGCATGCGCGACCATCTCGGGCGTGACGTTGGCGTGCAGGTCGAGGCTGACGACGAGCGGAACGTTCTTCCCGATCACACCGCGTACGCGCCGCAGGATTTCGCCTTCACCGTCGTCAAGATGCTCGGTGACCATGGCGCCGTGGAGATCGAGATAGACGGCGTCGAGCGGGCCGGCCGCGGCAATGCCGTCGACCATCACCGTCACGATGCGCTCGAAGGCGTCCTCGGTGACATGCGCCGACGGGCTCGCACCGCAGGCAATGGTCGGGATGAGCCCCCAGCCATTGGCATCAGCCGCATCGACGAAACCGGCAAGCCCGACATTGATGCGGCGCATCACTTTCAGCACATCGGCGCCTTCGGTCATCGCCGGCCAGCCGCCGCCATGCTGGAAGTCGGCGAACGTCGCCTTCGTCGGCGCAAAGGTGTTGGTCTCGTGCAGGAAGCCGCCGACGGCGATGCGTGTCATTCAGTTTGGTCCAAGCGATTTGTGCGGGCGACGTTACCCGCCTTTGCGGCAAGAGCAAGCAACGGAGACAGTCGCGCCGCGCATGGCGTCAAGCTGTTTCGGGAATGGTGAGAGCGAAGCCAATGCATCCGCCGTCATTCCGGGGCGCGCCCTCTTGGGCGCGAGCTATGGTGCGCAATTGCGCACCTGAGAATCCATTGCGCAGCAGAATCCGCGGCCCGATGGATTCCGGGCTCATCGCTTCGCGATGCCCCGGAATGACGGCGGAAAGAGCTACGCGCTCGCCGCCACACCCTCCGCGACCGGCCGAAAATTCGCAAAATCCCAGCCGCGGCCCGGTGCTGCATCGAGCAGCGCCTTGGTGTAGGCCTCCTTGGGATGCGTCAGCACCTCTGCCGCCGGGCCCTGTTCGACGACACGGCCGTGCTGCATCACCACCACCTCGTCGCAGATCTGGGCCGCGACGCGCAGATCGTGGGTGATGAACAGGAGGGCGATGCCGAGCCGCTTCTGAATCTCGTCCAAGAGTTCCAGAACCTGCGCCTGCACGGAGACGTCGAGCGCGGAGACGGCTTCGTCGGCGACCAGCACGTCGGGATCGAGTGCGAGGGCGCGGGCAATGGCGATGCGCTGGCGCTGGCCGCCGGAGAACTGGTGTGGATAGCGCGACACAGCGTCGGCCGGCAGGCCGACGAGTTCCAATAGCTCGCGGGCACGCTTGAGCGCATCCGCGCGCGGAACGCCGTAGTTGATCGGGCCTTCCGCGATGCTCTCGCCGATGGTGACGCGCGGGTTGAGCGAGCGATAGGGATCCTGGAACACGATCTGGATCTTCTGCCGATGCGGCTGCAACAGCCGTCGCGACAGGTCCGAAATCTCGCGGCCCGCGAGCCGCACCCCGCCTGAGGTCGGGTCGATCAGGCGAACGATGCAGCGGGCGACCGTGGACTTGCCCGAGCCGCTCTCGCCGACGATGCCGAGCGTGCGGCCCTTGCGGAGCGTGAGCGTGACCTTGTCGGCGGCGACGACCTCGCGGCCTTTGCCGAAGAACGTTCGCTCGCGATAGACCTTGCCGAGGTCGTTGGCCTCCAGCACCACGGGTTCCCTGGTTTCCGCGCGTGCCGCACGCGGCACCAGGCTCGGCACCGAGGCCAGCAGGTTGCGGGTATATTCCATCGTCGGATTGCGCAGGATGGAGTCGAGCGTGCCCGTTTCGACCAGGCGCCCCTGCCGCATCACGGCAACGCGGTCGGCGATCTCGGCCACCACACCCATGTCATGGGTGATGAACAGAACGGCGGTGCCGTGGACGCGCTGCAGCTCGCGGATCAGCGAGAGGATCTGCTTCTGCGTGGTGACGTCGAGCGCGGTGGTCGGCTCGTCCGCGATGAGCAGTTTCGGTTCGAGCACCAGCGCCATCGCGATCATGATGCGCTGACGCTGGCCGCCGGACAGCCGATGCGGGTAGGAGGCAAAAATGCGCTCGACCTGGGGCAGGTGGACTTGCTCCATCATCTCGAGGATGCGTTTCTTTCGCGCCTTGGCATCGAGATCTGTGTGGGCGCGCAGGACTTCGTCGATCTGCCGACCGACGGGAACGACCGGATTGAGCGCCGTCATCGGCTCCTGAAAGATCATCGCCATTTGCGTGGCGCGCAACTGCCGCAGGCGGCGGTCGGTCGCGGTCAAAATCTCTTCGCCGACCAGCTTCACGCTGCCGGCGGTCGGAACCAGCGTGCCCTTCTGCAGCAGGCCCATCACGGTCAGCGACGTCACCGACTTGCCCGAGCCGCTTTCGCCGACCACACACAGCGTCTCGCGCTCGTGCACCTGGAGCGAGATGCCGTCGATGATCTTTGGTCCGTTCGGCTTCTTGCCGATGGACACGACGAGGTTGTTGATGTCGAGGATGGTGTTGGTCATGCAAGCTCTTTCGTCATTCCACATTGCGCAATCGCGCAATGGGGGCGCGCGTAGCGCGAGCCCGGAATCCATCGGGCGTCAGGACAAGCGGTGAGATGGATTCCGGGCTCGCGCCAAGAGGCGCGCCCCGGAATGACGGCGTTACCTGTCTCACTTCCCCTCCCGCTGCTTCATGCGCGGATCGAGGGCGTCGCGCGCGGCGTCGCCGATCAGGTTGATGCTGAGGATGGCGATCGACAGCAGCAGGCCGGGCCAGAAGATCAGCGACGGCTTGATCTGGAAGAACTGGCGTCCCTCGGCCATGATGTTGCCCCAGGTCGGCGTCTCCGGCGAGATGCCGGCGCCGAGGAAGGACAGGATGGCCTCGGTGAGGATTGCGGAGGCGCAGACATAGGTGCCTTGCACGATCAACGGCGCGATCGTGTTCGGCATCAGGTGTCGCACCATGATCTTGGGCAGGCTTGAGCCGACCGAGATCGCCGCCTCGACATAGGGTTCCTCCCGTGCCGACAATACGACCGAGCGGACGAGGCGGGCGACGCGCGGGATTTCGGGGATGGTGATAGCGACCATCACGGTCCAGATGCTGGCGCCGGACAAAGACACCACTGCGATCGCGAGCAAAATGCTCGGCATCGCCATCAGACCGTCCATCACGCGCATCATGACAGCGTCGACCAGCTTGAAGAAGCCGGAGACGAGGCCGATTGCGAGGCCGATCGCGACCGACAGGATGGCGCAGCCGATTCCGATGAACAGCGAGATACGCCCGCCATAGACGACGCGCGAGAGCAGATCGCGGCCAAAGGCGTCGGTCCCAAGCAGGAATTGTGCAGACGTCGGCTTCAGCCGCTGCGAGGGCGCCAGCAGGATCGGGTCATGCGGCGCGATCAGCGGCGCGAGGATCGATACGATGATGATCAGGCCAAGGCAGACCGTGGCGGTCGCGATGATCGGTGTCGACGTCAGGAAGCCGAAGCGCGGACGCAGCGGCGTCGTGATCGGGATTGACGGTTCGGGAAGGGTTTCGATGGACATGTCTGAACCGTTCCTCAGTACCGGATCCGCGGATCGAGCAGCGTGTAGGCGACGTCGATCAGGAGGTTGACGGTGACGTAGACCAGCGAGGTCAGAAGGATCATCGCCTGGATCACCGGATAATCGCGCGCCAGCACCGCATCCACCGTGAGGCGGCCGATACCGGGAATGTTGAAGACGCTCTCGGTGACGACGACGCCCGAGATCAGCAGCGCAAAGCCGGTGCCGATCACGGTGATGACCGGCACGGCGGCGTTGCGCAGCGCGTGCCGCAGCAGCACCGCGGTTTCGTTGATGCCCTTGGCGCGTGCGGTGCGGACATAATCCTCACCGAGCACGTCGAGCATCGCCGCGCGGGTCATGCGCGCGATCAGCGCGATATAGATGAAGGAGAGCGCGCAGGTCGGCAGCACGATGCGCTCGAAGAACGGTCCGAAGCCTGCCGTGATGCTTTTGAAGCCCTGCACCGGCACCCAGCGCAGGTCGATCGCAAAGAGCTGGATCAGGACATAGCCGACCACGAACACCGGTACCGAGAAGCCGAGCACGGAGAGGCCCATCACGAAGCGGTCGATCCAGGTGCCGTGCTTCCAGGCGGCAATCACGCCGAGGGGGACCGCGACCACGACCGCGAGGATGATGGTGCACAGCGCAAGCGAGATCGACGGCTCGACGCGCTGACTGATCATCTTCAACACCGGTATGTTGGAGATCAGCGACGTGCCGAGATCGCCATGCAACAGCCGGTTCACCCAGGTGATGAACTGCACGATCAGGGGCTCGTTGAGGCCAAGCGTCTCGCGGATGCGCTCGAGCCGTTCGGGCGTCGCGTTGTCGCCGGCGAGGATCGCGGCGGGGTCGCCCGGGGTGAGCCGGAGCAGGAGAAAGACAAACAGCGCCACCACACCCATCACGGGCACGGCGGCGAAGATTCGGCGAACGAGATATCCCAGCAAGTTGGATCCGTCAGATTAGAGTCAAATCGGCGGTGACGCCGGCGGCAGGCTGCCACGAGCCTAACATTTCAGCAATTCCCGTGCCATCGGACGTGCCGTTTTTGCGGTGCAGCCAATTGGATTTGTGAAGTTATCTCTGTCATTCCGGGGCGATGCAAAGCATCGAACCCGGAATCTCGAGATTCCCCGAAGCGCAATTGCGCTCGGAGGTCTGGTCCTTCGGACCATCCCCGTTGCGCACTTGCGCAATGTGGAATGATGGCTTCGCCGTCACTCCAGCGTCGCCAAAAGCCCCGCCATCAGCCGGCCGCGCTCGGCGAGGCTGTCGACCTCGATGTGCTCGTCCAGCGTGTGTGCGTTGGCACCACGCACGCCCAGGCCGTCGAGGGTGGGGATGCCCATCGCGCCGGTGAAGTTGCCGTCGGAGCCGCCGCCGGCGCTGGCATGGGGCAATTCGGCGCCCAGCTGTTTTGCGAGACCGCGCGCCTTTTCATAGAGCGCCATGGTGCCGGCATCGGGTTCCCACACCGGACGGGTAACGCCGCGCGTCACCTTGAAGGAGACGTCGTTGCTGGTTCCTGACAGCGCCAGCATCTTCTCGACGCCGCGGTCGAGATCGGCCTGGCGCTTCGCCATCGAGAGCGCTTCCCCGGTCGCCGTCGTGGCAACGCAATTGACCCATTGGCCGCCATGCACGATGCCGACCGAGAAGGTGCAGTCGTCCGTCGTCATGGCGTCGATCGCCAGGATCTGCCGCGCCATTTCTCGTATCGCGGAACGCCCGGAGGACAGCGTCGCGCCGGCATGGCTCGGCCGTCCCGTGGCTTCCAGGTTGAAGCGCGCGATCGCATAGCGGCCGGTGACGACGCCGTTGTCGGCGCGGCCCGGTTCCGGCACCAGCACGTATTTATTGCGCGCAGCCTCCGCCTCGATGATGTCTCGCGTCGAGGGCGTGCCGACTTCCTCGTCGGGCGTGAACAGCACGGTGATCGGCAGCGGCGTGGTGAAGGACGCACGCGCCAACTGTCGGATCGCCTCGAGCGAGAGGTAGTTGCCGCCCTTCATGTCGAAGATGCCGGGGCCGTAGCATTTGTTGCCCTCGCGCCGCCATGTCAGCTTCTCGATGGTGCCGACCGGATGCACCGTATCCATGTGGCCGGCGATCAGGATGCCCGGCTCGCCCTGCCGCGGATGGGGAAAGCGCGCGCGGACCACGCCGCCAAAGCCCTGCCGGCCGGCGATGCGCTCGATCGTCGCACCCATGATCGCCATGTCGCGCGCCGCGAGGTCCAGCATGCGGTTGACGGCGTTTGCGTCCCAGGTCGGGCTCTCGCATTCCACCCAGGCGCGCAAGCCTTGCAGCATGGCCTCGGAATCAAAGGGAAGATTGGCTGGATTCATGACCGGTCTCTCAGGCTTCGCGCGCGGCGCAACAGGCTCGCGCGCGTCAGGGAATGTTCTGCGGGCGGCTTTGTAAAGTGAAATGCAGACACCGAGAGCCCGTGCAGTCGCCGCGCGGGGCATGCAAGGAAAGCGGATTGACGGCCTGCGTGCTTGATGCAAGTCTCGAAAAGATGAAGGCGTTGCAACACGTTAGGTCGCCTAAAGAACGAACCGAATGCACAAGCAATAACCCGCCTTTGACCAGTTTCACGTCAGGAGAAACTTCCAAATGATCAACTTCACGCGCCGGAGACATCGCTCGCTCGTCTCCAAACTTGCGCTGTCCATCCTCGCGCTGTCGACGGCACTGGCTACGCCCGTGCTCGCCGCAGGCAAGACGATCACGGCGGTGATGCACTCCGATTTGCGCATCATCGATCCGATCTTCACCACGGCCTACATCACGCGCGACCATGGCTACATGGTCTACGACACGCTGATCTCGACCGATTCGAACTTCAAGATTCAGCCGCAGATGGCGGACTGGAAGATCTCCGACGACAAGCTCACCTACACCTTCACGCTGCGCGACGGCCTGAAGTGGCATGACGGCGCGCCCGTCACCGCGGAAGACTGCGTCGCCTCGCTGAAGCGCTGGGCCGCGGTCGACGGCATGGGCCAGAAGCTGATGGACTTCACCGCCTCGATCGAGGCGACCGATCCCAAGACCATCACGCTGAAGCTGAAGGAGCCCTACGGCCTGGTGCTCGATTCGATCGGCAAGCCGTCTTCGCGCGTCGCCTTCATGATGCCGAAGCGCCTCGCCGAGACGCCGGCCGACAAGCAGATCCCCGAGCAGGTCGGCTCCGGTCCTTTCAAGTTCGTGCAGGGTGAATTCCAGCCGGGCGTGAAGGCGGTCTACGTCAAGAACACCGACTACGTGCCGCGCAAGGAGCCCTCGAGCTGGACCGCCGGCGGCAAGGTCGTGAAGGTCGACCGCGTCGAGTGGATCACCATGCCGGACTCGCAGACCGCGGTGAACGCGCTGCAGTCGGGCGACATCGACTTCATCGAGAACCCGGCGTTCGACCTCATTCCGGTGCTCGAAGCCGACAAGAACCTCAAGGTCGAGGTGCTGAACAAGTTCGGCTTCCAGACGCTTGGGCGCATGAACTTCCTGCTTCCGCCGTTCGACAACGTGAAGGTCCGCCGTGCCGCGTTGCTGGCGATGAACCAGAAGGACGTGCTCGACGCGCTGATCGGCAATCCCAAATACTACAAGGTCTGCGGCGCGTTCTTCATCTGCGACACGCCGTTCGCAACCGACGTCGGCTCCGAAACGCTGGTGAAGGGCAACGGCATGGCGGAAGCCAAGAAGGCGCTCGCCGAGTCCGGTTACGACGGCACGCCGATCGTGATCATGGCGCCCGGCGACGTCGTGACGCTGAAGGCGCAGCCGATCGTCGCCGCCCAGGCGCTCCGCGATGCCGGCTTCAAGGTCGACCTCCAGGCGACCGACTGGCAGACGGTGGTGAGCCGTCGCGCCAGCCAGAAGCCGGTCAAGGAGGGCGGCTGGAACATGTTCTTCACCAATTGGGTCAGCGCCGACGTCTCCAACCCGATCGCCAACCTGTCGATCAGCGGTCTCGGCAAGAAGGGCTGGTTCGGCTGGGCGGAGAACGCCAAGATCGAAGAGCTCAAGGACAAGTTCGTCCGCGCGGCTTCGCTCGACGAGCAGAAGAAGATCGCGGCCGAGATCCAGAAGGAAGCCTACGATCAGGTCATCTACGTGCCGCTCGGCCAGTACCAGGCTGCGAGCGCGTGGCGGAAGTCGATCACCGGCGTGATCGACGGCCCGGCCACCCCGGTGTTCTGGAACATGGACAAGTCGGAGTAGGGCGTTCCTGCGCCATCTGCCTCAACGACGAACGGCGCCGCTGACATCAGCGGCGCCGTTTCTGCT
Organism: Bradyrhizobium guangdongense; assembly: GCF_006483445.1. Classification (GTDB taxonomy): domain Bacteria; phylum Pseudomonadota; class Alphaproteobacteria; order Rhizobiales; family Xanthobacteraceae; genus Bradyrhizobium; species Bradyrhizobium guangdongense_A. The sequence continues at coordinate 14,209 of NZ_PPPT01000106.1, forward strand.
TGAGTGACCGTCGTTGCGCGCTTCTTACGCCGCGTGGTGATGCGGCCGGAACAACCGTCCCTTCTCGACAACCAGCACGATCGCGAGCGAGGCCAGCGTGCAGAGGAAGAAGCCGGTCGCAAACGGCAGCAGCGTGCCGTCAAAGCTCTGGCCCATGACGATGCCGATCGCGATCCCGACCAGCGTCGTGATCGAGCCGTAGAGCGAGGAGGCGGTGCCGGCGATGTGGCCCTGCGGCTCCATCGCGAGCGCGGTGAAGTTCGCGATCATCATGCCGAACGCGAACATCATCAGCGCCGACAGCGCCAGGAACAGCGAAAGCGGCAGCGCATGCAGGTACTCGGCAAACAGCATCGCGCCTGCGACGACGGCGTAGAGCGTCAATGCGCCGTGCGAGATCACGCGCATCCCGAGCCGCCCGACCAGCCGGGCGTTGAGGAAGGCGGCGATCGCCGTGCCGGCCGCGATGGCCGCGAACGCGATCGGAAAATAATGGCCGAGTTGGTAGATGCCGACGAAAACCTGCTGGGCCGAGAACACATAGGCGAACAGCGCGCCGATCACGCCGCCGGTCGCGAGCGCGTAGCCGATGGTCTGGCGGTTGGTGACGGTCTGCCTGAAGGCATCGAGTACATCGCGCGGCGCGAGCGAGCGTCGCTCGCTCTGCGGCAGGGTCTCGGGCAGGCGCAACACGCTCCATGCCAGCGCGAGCAGGCCGTAGAGCATCAGCACGACGAAGATGCCGCGCCATTGCGTGAGCAGCAGCACGGCCTGGCCGAAGGACGGCGCGACCACGGGCACGGCGATGAACACCATCATGGCGAGCGACATCACGCTCGCCATGCGGCGGCCGACATAGCAGTCGCGCACGATCGAGGTGGCGATGACGCGCGTCGCCGAGGTGCCAAGCCCCTGCAGCGCGCGGGCGAGCAGCAGCGTCTCGAAGGAGGGCGCGGCGATCGCGAGCACGCTGGCGATCGCATAGACCGTCATGCCGCCGAGCAGCACCGGCCGCCGTCCGAAGCGGTCCGACAAGGGGCCCATGACGAACTGGCCGACGCCAAATCCGATCAGGAAGGTCGACAGCACGAGTTGCAGATGATTGGCGACGGGAATCTTGAACGCCGTCCCGATATTGGGCAGCGCCGGCAGCATCATGTCCATCGCCAGCGGATTGAGCGCCATGATGGCGGCGATCACGATGACGAATTCGGGAAATCCCATCGGACGGTGTCCCGAGGACACCCAACTGTCGGCATTCACGTCGGACACGAAACTACCCCTGCATTGCAGAGGTGGTTGTAGCCATCATGCTGCGACGCACAACCCCTGTTTGGGGATGGCTGACGGCCAGCGCGGTCAATACGGGACAATTAAAGGTGAAGGGCCGTGATGCTGCGAGCGGTGGAGGAGCAGATTCGCCGCGCAAAGGCCCCGCTGCCGCGAGCTCGAGTCGATCCCGCGCCGATCACAACTTGATCAACGCGATGCCGAGATCCTCGCGCCTCTTGCGACGCAGATGCGCCGCGGTCTCGGCGATGGTGACCTCTAGCGTCGGTTGCACGATGCCTGAGAGCAGATGGCCGCCGCGGACCGAGCCGTCCTTCAACCCCAGCACCGCATGCAGATGCAGGCTGGCCTTGCCGTCATCGCCCTCGGCGAGGTCGCCGAGCAGGCTCAGCACTTCGCATTGCTCGCTCACCTCGATCGGCTTGTATTGCTTCTTCGCCAGATCGAACCAGCCGACCCTGGCCTGCGAGAATGCGCCGATCGCGGTGACCGACGCGCCGGTGATGCTCTCGCGATCGGCGAATTCGCTGATGGCATGAAACGCGTCCTCGCCGGGCTCGAGGACGAGGACAAAAATGCGCGCCGGCGCGTCCTTGAGGCATCGGAATTTCATCGTAGCGCCCGTGTGAGTGTGGAGGTTCAACAGCCGCGATGGCGCGTTGTTCCTCCAGCTGCGGGGCGCCTTAGATTGCGCTTCGGTGAGGTGCGCGGACGAAATGCTGGTGCGGGCAGCCGGAATCGAACCGGCACAGCGCTTTCGCGCCGAGGGATTTTAAGTCCCTTGCGTCTACCAATTCCGCCATGCCCGCTTGATCCAACGAGATCAAAGACTTAATGCGTTTTCCGGCCTGCTGGAATTGGCTTTCTGGGACCGGAAGGCGACTTCTTCCTTAAGCGAGCCGGCCAGCTAACGCAAAGCCTCAATCCGGACATCTCGCCCTGCTTTAGGCATTCTCAATTCAAGGGGACTATTGATCCGGCATGTTCGTCTCCACCTCAAACCGTCTGCGCGCCTGCTGCGCACTGTCGGCGCTGCTCGTCTCCGCGGCCGCGCTGTCCGGCTGCGCCAGCGTCGGCGATACGATCAGTCCGGCCTTCGCCGACCCCGGCAAATATGAATTGTGGGAGTGCAAGCAGCTCGAGGCCGAGCGCAAGTCGCTGGCTGCACGCACCGCCGACCTGCAGAAGCTGATGGACAAGGCCGAGACCGGCGTCGGCGGCGCTCTCGTGTCCGAGGTGGCCTATCGCAACGACTATGTGGCGATCCAGGGGCAGCGGCATTTTGCCGAAGAGGCCTGGCGCAAGAACCGCTGCCGGGAATCCGTACCTGGCGCAGCCGTGGCCGGCGCGCCGCCTACGCCGCCCGTCATCGCGCCCGCCGGCACGCCGCGGCCGCAGCCATCGCGCTCAGGGAGCGCGGTCTACTAAACCTTCCAGCCGTAGATCCAGTCCTGCCGCGCCAGCATGCGCTCCGGGCCGAGCGCACGGATCGACAGATCGCGCGCCAGCGCCAAGGGGCCGGTGAGATGATAGATCTGGCCCTGCTGCCGCGCCGTGCGCTGGACACGCTTCACGCGTGCACGGCGGGCGCGGCCATATTGCTTCAGCGCCGCCGCGATGCTGGCCGCGCTCTCCGTCGCGTTGCCGGCAAGGTGCTGCGCCAGCACGGCCGCATCCTCGATCGCCATGCCGGCGCCCTGGGCTGCAAAGGGCAGCATCGCGTGCACGGCATCGCCGAGCAGCGCGACTGATCCCTTGCTCCAGTCGCAGCCCTCGGGCACGCCGAACAGCGCCCATTTGCGCCAGCTGTCGACGGCCGTCAGCATCATCCGCGCCGGGCCCGGCCAGCGCGGCGCGGGGAAGGCCTCCATCACCTCGAAGGGATCGCCGGGCGTGCTCCAGCCCGGCCTGTTCCAGGTCCCCGGCACGATCGCGACCACGTTGATCTGGCGGCCGCCCGCGATCGGATAGGCGACGAGATGGGCGCCCGGGCCCATCCAGAGCTGCACGCGGCGCGAGGTGTATTCCTTCGGCAGTTGCGTGGCCTCGAACGTGCCGCGCCAGGCGATCAGGCCGGAGAAGCGCGGCTGCACCTCGGGAAACAGATGCTGCCGCACCGTCGACCAGATGCCGTCGGCGCCGACCAGCACGCTCGCAACGTCGCTTGCACGGGAATTGCCGATGCGATGAACCACGGTGAGCCCGCGCGCATGGGCCGCCACGTCCTCGAAGGTGGCGCCGAGACGCAGCTCGATATCGGGATGGTCCGCAACCTGCGCCGCGAGCGCCGCCTGCAGATCGGCCCGGTGCACCACCCAATAGGGCGCACCGGCGCGCGCTGCGGCCGCCTCGCCGAGCGGCAGGCGCAAGAGCTCGCCGCCGGCGCGCGCGCTCATGATGCTGACCGCTTCCGGCACCACCGCGCGCAGGCGCAGGCGTTCGGTGAGGCCGAGCTCGACCAGGATGCGGCTGGCATTGGGAGAGAGTTGCAGGCCGGCGCCGACTTCCTCGAGCCGCTCGGCCTTTTCCAGCACGACGACGCGAAAGCCTTTTGCGGCGAGCGCGAGCGCCGCCGTCAATCCGCCGATACCGGCGCCTGCGATGAAGATCGTCCGGGAGACCGCCACACCAACAGGACTATCAGACTTAACAGACCGCCGTCAGGCGGCCTTGTCCTTCACCACGCATTCCGGCGGGCGGGCTTCACCCGCCTTCAGGTCGGCCGCGAAGCGGTACAGCGTCGAGCAGTACGGGCAGATGATCTCGTTGTCGTTGCCGAGGTCCAGGAACACGTGCGGATGGTCGAACGGAGGATTGGCGCCGACGCACATGAATTCCTGCGAGCCGATTTCGATGACGGGAACACCGGCATCGTTGTGGAAGTGCGGGACGACATGGTCGGACATCGGAACTCATCCTGGAGTGGCAAAGGGCGTCAGAACGCAACCAAACTGACGCGGCATCCTGAAAACGCCGCGGACCATACTGGCGGGTGCAGATGATTGCTAGTCCAGTGGAACCAAATTCAAGGCTCGCAACTGCCCCATGCTCATTTGCGCAAGGCAAATTCGACACTTTCTTGTCGTTCCGGAGAAGCCCTTCTTTCGTCGGGGACGTTGTGTCGCAAATTTGGCATACTATGTCTGTGGACGATGGAAGGGCCCAATTGCGGGCCGAATCGGCAGGCAGATGAGCAGCAAAGCTCCAAATTTTGCGTCCAGGTCTTACGCATGAAATGGCTGCGAATCAGCTTTGCCGTGACAGGCCTCGTCGCCTGCGCCTTCACGCTCGTGCGGATCGCGCCGCATGCGCGCGACTCTGCCGCAATCCTCGCCGCGCAGGACGATCCGGCCGCGCTGTCGGAGCTGCAGCTCGACGCCGTCCTGGCGAACAATCCCGCGCTCATTCCCCAAAATATCGAGGCCGCCCTTGCCGCCGGCGATGCCGATCTCGCCAACTCCTTTGTCGAGCTCGCGCGCGAGCGCAACATCGCGCTGCCGGACGGCCTGTTGACCCGCGTCAACGATGCGGTGAGGGACGAGAATTCGACCACGCATTTCGCCAAGCGTTTTGCCACCGGCCTCGTCACCGGCAATGCCGACGATGTCGCGAGCCTCTCCGGCACGGTTGCCGGCGATCTCTTCGTGTTCGGCGACGTCAGGGACGTCGTGCGCGAGGGCAAGCATCTTGCCATGGGCGAGGAGACCGATCACCTCGTGCTCGGGCTTGCCACCGCTGGCCTCGCGGTGACGGCGGCAACCTATATTTCCGTCGGCGGCGCCACGCCGGTGCGCGCCGGATTGTCGCTGGTGAAGGACGCCCGCAAGGTCGGCCGGATCGGCGAGGGGCTGGCTGCCTGGGCCGGCCGCTCCGCGCGCGAGGTCGTCGATACGCCCGCGCTGCAGAAGGCGGTCGCTTCGAGCTCGATGTTCCGCCCGGGTGAAAGCGTCGGTGCGATCAAGGCCGCGTTCCGCGCCGAAAAGGCCGGTGCGCTGGTCCGCCTCGGCAAGGACGTCACGCGCGTCGCCGAGAAGACCGGCACGCGCGGCGCGATGGATACGCTGCGCATTGCCGAGGGCCCGAAGGACGTCGCGCGCGCTGCGCGGCTCGCGGAAGCGCAGGGCGGCAAGACTCGCGCCATCATGAAGCTGCTCGGCCGCGGCGCGCTGCTGCTCGTCACCGGCGCCTTCAATTTCACGATGTGGATCCTGGGTGCGGCCTTCACGCTGCTCGGCCTGTTGTCGTCGATCAAGGCGATGACGGAACGCCTGACCCAGTCGTGGATTGACCGCGGCAAGGCACGGCGGCGACGCCGGGCCGAGGCCGAAGCACGCGAGGCCGCTCTGGCGGCGGCGGCCGTCACGGCCTAGTATCGTCCTCTCCCCAACAGACGCGGACCTGATGATGCCGAGTTTCCACAACGGCGCCGTTGAAATTGCCTATCTCGACGAAGGCGAGGGCGAACCGATCTTCCTGGTGCACGGCTTTGCCTCGACCAAGAACGTCAACTGGGTCTATCCGACCTGGGTCTCCGAGCTGCGCAAGAACGGCCGCCGCGTGATCGCGCTCGACAATCGCGGCCATGGCGAGTCCCAAAAGCTCTACGATTCCGCGCAATATTCCATTCCGATCATGGCCGGTGACGTGCTGGCACTGATGGACCATCTCGCAATCCCGCAGGCCGACATCATGGGCTATTCGATGGGCGGGCGGATGGCGGCCTGGATCGGGCTCAACGAGCCGCAGCGGCTGCGTTCGGCGATCCTCGGCGGCATCGGCATCGGCGGCCTGATCGAGGGCACCGGCCCCGGCGAGAAAGTGGCCGAGGCGCTGGAGGCGCCTTCGCTCGACGACGTCACCGATCCCGTCGGGCGGACGTTTCGGGCGTTTGCCGACCAAACCCGCTCCGACCGCAAGGCGCTCGCCGCATGCCTGCGCGGCACCCGCGATCTCATGACCGGGCAGGAAGCCGCGCGCATCGACGTGCCCGTGTTGATCGCGGTCGGCACCACCGACGACGTCGCCGGCTCCGCGCACGCGCTCGGCGAACTCATTCCCGGTTCGGAAGTGCTGGACATTCCCAACCGCGACCACATGCGCGCGGTCGGCGACAAGGTCTACAAGACGGGCGTGATCGATTTCCTGTCACGCCGGCGATGACGGCCCGTCACGCCGGCGATGACGGCGCGTCGGCAGCATTGTCGCCGCCGATGACGCGCGCCAGCGCCGCCAGCACGACGAAGGTGGCAAGCCAGACCATCCGCGCGCCGTAACGGTCGTGCGGTCCTGAGATCACCGCGCAGATGAAGGCGTTGCCGAGCAGCGCCAGCGCCACCGTGCTCGCCAGCAGCGTCAGATCATCGAGCCGGCGGCGCGCCAGCGCATGTCCGAGCAGCGCGATCAGCCCCAGCATCGAGGCGAGCGCTGTGGGAACGTGCAGCCAGTTGACGTACGCGAAATCGAGGCCCCAGTGCTGTTGGCGCGCGGCACGCATCGGCGCGACCTGCGAGGGGACGTAGCGCGCGATGATCCCATAGGTGTGCGGGATCCAGCCATTGGTGCCTTCGCCGGTCGCAACATGCAGCAATTGCTGGCCGACCGCCCGCAACGCCGCCTGCGCCTGCCAGGCCGGATACTCGGCGAGCGCGTGCACGACGATGTAGCTCATCTCGTCGTTCATCCCCTCGAACCGGCCGAGCGTGTTGAACATGCTGTTGCCCCACAAGAATTCGTCGGCGGTCGCGGGCAGCACGTTGCGATAGGGGCAGAGCTTGAATTTTTCGCGCGGGCAATGGTCGTTCAGATAGCGCGCGACGATGCCGTCCTGCATCATGCGGCCGAAGGCGACGCCGTAACCGCCGGGCGTCCAGGCCCAATTGCCCGACAGCGCAAAGTTCGCCGCAAGCAGCATCAACCCGCCGGCGACGATGGTCAGGCTGCCCTGGACCAGGCCCGCGACCGGAATGCGCCGGCGCAGGAGCGGCCACGCCATCCAGCCGACCAGGCACAGCCCGAGCAGCACGCCGAGCGTCGCGCTATGGGTTGCCGCGGCAAAGGCGGTGAAGACGAACAGCGAGATTCTTTCCGTCGTCGAGATCCGCCTGCCGCCGACGACGAGAAGGAATAGCGACAACACCGACAGTCCTGCAAAGATGTCGGTCAGCAGCATGCTGGCGAGCCAGGGCAGCGCAGTCGATACGATGAGGAGGAGACCGATCGCGACGAAGCGCGACGTCTGCATCATCCCGAGCACGCGCAGCGTCAGTTGCAACAGCCATAGCGTCGCCAGCGACTGGATCGCGAGGTTGATCCAGAAGCCCGAGCTCTCGCCCATATGCAGATAGAGCCCGAACACCGTCGAGCGGCTCGGCACCAGATAGCCCTCGTACCAGCGCGCCAGATAGCCGCCGGTATCCCACTGAAGCAGCGCATAACCATTCCAGAACGCCGGCGCGATCAGGAGAAGGGGCAGCGCAATGACCGCCAGCCCCAGCCAGGCCGAGCTGGTGGTGCGGCTGCGCGAGATATCGGTGGTGATGCTCACATCGTCTCCGTCGCGTCGGCGACCATGGCCGAAATAGCGCGTGCCACGAAATTCACCAATAGTTTGACGCCACCGGCTTGAATTCCAGCAAACGCTGACCACCTTGAACCGACCATGAACGGACCAAGTCACGCATGGGGTGGCGTAAGAAAGTCTTTTAATTCAACGCGTTGGCGGGTGTTCGAACGGCAAGCCGCTGTTCACTCTCAGGCAAGCCTACTCGGGCGCAGGCGCTTAAGCTGTGCTATAGATCAAGCAAACGGGCGGTGTCGCGCGCAAGCGCAAGAAAACCTCAGGAAAACCGGGAAGAGAAATCCAATGGCAGTCCATCAGGTCAATCCGGGAGGAAAGCTGGCCGCACTTGATCCGATCTGGGATCGGATCAGGGGCGAGGCGGAGGACATCGTCCGCCGCGAGCCGGAGCTTGCGTCCTTCATCTATTCGAGCGTCCTGCATCACAGCCGCCTCGAAGACGCGGTGATCCACCGCATCGCCGAGCGGCTTGATCATGCCGCGCTGTCGGGCGACCTCGTGCGCCAGACCTTTGACGAGGCGCTGCGCGACGATCCCGATCTCGGCAACGCCTTCCGCGCCGATCTCGTCGCCGTCTATGACCGCGATCCCGCGACCTCGCGCTTCATCGATCCCTTGCTCTACTTCAAGGGCTTTCACGCCATCCAGACCCATCGTCTCGCGCACTGGCTCTGGCTGAAGGGCCGCAAGGATTTTGCCTACTACTTGCAGAGCCGCGCCTCGGCGGTGTTCCAGACCGACATCAATCCGGCCGCCAAGATTGGCCGCGGCATCTTCCTGGATCATGCGACAGGCTTCGTCGTCGGCGAGACGGCCGTGATCGAGGACGACGTCTCGATCCTGCACGGCGTCACGCTCGGCGGCACCGGCAAGGAGAACGAGGACCGCCACCCGAAGATTCGCCGCGGCGTGATGATCGGGGCGGGAGCCAAGATTCTGGGCAACATCGAAGTCGGCCATTGCGCGCGCATCGCGGCGGGCTCGGTCGTGGTCAAGCCCGTGCCGCACAACGTCACGGTCGCTGGCGTTCCCGCCAAGATCGTCGGCGAGGCCGGCTGCGCCGAACCGTCGCGCACCATGGACCAGATGATCAACGCCATGGGGCTTTGAGGCCCTGATGGCCGTGGGGCCGGGTTTTCCGGCCCCAAAGTCCCCAACATTCTTTGTGAATTGATGCTGGCGGTTGGTCGCGTCTCGTCCTAAAACCCGCCGAACAAAATTCGATTGGAGACTTGCCGTGGACGTCAAAGAAGTGAGGAAGCTCGACGCGTATCTGAAGCGCGTGTTCGGCAATCCCAAGATTCGCGTCGTGCCGCGGCCGAAGAAGGACGATTCCGCCGAGGTCTACATCGGCGAGGAATTCATCGGCGTGCTCTTCGTCGACGACGAGGACGACGACCGCTCCTTCCAGTTCCAGATGGCGATCCTCGAAGACGATCTCGTCGACCAGGAATAGCGCTGCCGACGCTCGTAGCCCGGATGGAGCCAACGGGTCGGCGCA
>NZ_PPPT01000107.1 GCF_006483445.1 Bradyrhizobium guangdongense
GAAGATGCCGCCGAGCAGGGTGCCGACGCCGTCGGCGCGCAGGCCGCGGCTGAGGGCTTCACGGTCGACCGCCTTGCCGGTGATCTCCCCGAGCGCGAGGAACATGCCGAGCGATTCGATCATGACAACGATCATCACGACGCACATCGTGATGACGGGCACGAGATGGAATTGCGGCATGCCGAAGCGGAACGGGATCACCAGCGCACCCCATGAGGCGGCCGCGACCTTGTCAAAGTGCATCACGCCGAGGATGGATGCGAGCACGGCGCCGGCGATGATGCCGAGCAACACCGAGACGTTGGCAACGAAGCCGGTGCCCCATTTGATCAGGCCCAGGATGAACAGCAGGACGAACAGCGAGATGCCGAGCCCCTGCAACTGTCCGTAAGCGGGGTTCGGAAAGGCTCCGGGCACGCCGTCCACCAGTTTAGTCAATGTCGGCAGGCCGCCTCCGGCCCAGTTGATGCCGACCCGCATCAGCGAGATGCCGATCACGAGGATGATGGTGCCGGTCACCACGGGCGGAAACAGCGGCAGCAGCCGGCTGACGAAGGGCGCGACGATGATGCCGAAGATACCGGCTGCAATGACGGAGCCGTAGATGCCGAGCAGGCCGATATCCGGTGCGGTCGCCATCGACAGCATCGGCCCGACGGAAGCAAAGGTCACGCCCATCATCACGGGCAGGCGGATGCCGACGCCGGGAAAGCCGAGGCACTGCACCAGCGTGGCGATGCCGCAGGCGAACAGATCGGCGCTGATCAGGAAAGCGACATCCTCCGGCGGCAGTTTCAGCGCGCGTCCGATGATCAGGGGGACTGCGACCGCGCCGGCATACATCACCAGCACATGCTGAAGGCCGAGCGCGAGCATGCGCGGGACCGGCAAGACCTCGTCGACGGGATGGATATCGGCACTCATGACTGGCCCCCGCAAAAATACGTCTAACCAAACTTGTCGCGCAATGCCGGAAACAGCCGGTCCGGCTTGAACGGTGTGGATTTGAAGCGAATGCCGGTGGCGTCAGCGATGGCGTTGCCGAGCGCGGCGGCGACCGGATTGTACGGGCTCTCGCTCATCGATTTTGCGCCCATCGGCCCGATTGTATCTGACGTCTCCGCAAAGAACACTTCGGTGCGCGGCACGTCTGCGAAGGAGGGCAGGTGATAGTCGCGAAACTTTGCGTTGATCACGCGGCCCTCGGCGTCGATCACCATCTCCTCATACATCGCCGCGCCCAGCGCCTGCGCCACGCCGCCCTCGACCTGGCCACGGCACTGCATGGGATTGGCCACACGCCCGGCATCGGCCGCCTGCACGCTTCTTAGGATTTTGATCTCTCCGGTGCCCTTGTTCACCGCGACGCGAAAGCCCTGGACGTTGAAGGCCACCGAACGCGGGGTGCCGCCGGAATTGCCGCTTGTCCTGAGCGGCTTGCCCTGGCCGCGTGCGATCTGTGCCAGTTCGGCAAAGGAGATGCGCTTGACGCCGCTGACGACCGAATGGCCGTCAAGCGTGCAAGTCGCCTCATCGCAAAGCCACGCCGATGCTGCCGCGCGCTTCAGTTCGCCTGCGAGGCTCTCTGCCGCGGCCTGCGTCGCCTTACCCGCGACAAAGATGCCGGCGCTGCCATAGGCGCCGGTGTCGTGGCCGCCATGGGCGGTGTCCGACTGGCGCAGGCGAATGTTGTCGACGGTCGTCGCGAGCGCGGAGGCCGCGATCTGGCGGTGCACGGTGCTGGTGCCGTTGCCGAACTCGGCGGTGCCGACGGTGAGCTCAAAACTGCCGTCGTCGCAGAGCGCGATCGTGGCATCGGCAATGTGACCGGCCGGCGGCACCGTATCGATCATAGTCAGTGCAATGCCTTCGCCGGTCAGCCAGTCCGGTGACAGGTCAGGCGTGGCTGCATCCGTCTGCATCGCACGTTCGACGAGGTCAAAACACTGGTCGAGGCCGTAGGAGCCGTATTCGACGTCATGATATTGCGACGGTGGCGGCGTCAGCATGGGGTCGCCAGGCCTGACGACGTTGCGGCGGCGGATGTCGAAGGGGCTGATGCCGAGCTGCTTTGCCAGTTCGTCGATCGCGGCCTCCACCGCGATCAGCGTCTGCGGCAGTCCGTAGCCGCGAAATGCGCCTGATGGCACCGTGTTGGTATAGACCGCGACGGCATCGACCTTCTTGTTCGGGCAATTGTAGACGCTGAGGCACTCCTGCACGGCGTGGAACAGCACGGGGCCGGCGTGATTGCCATAGGCGCCGGTGTTGGAGAGCACGTCGAGCTGCAGCGCGGTGAGTTTTCCGTCCTTGTCCGCGCCGGCCTTGACGTGGACGCGCATCGGATGCCGCGTCGAGGTCGCGATGAACTGCTCCTCGCGGGTGAGCTCGAGCTTGACGGGACGTCCGGTCTTCAGCGCAGCGAGCGCCAAAATGTCCTCGACGAACATTTCCTGCTTGCCGCCAAAGCCGCCGCCGACGCGCTCGCAGAACACGCGGACCTTGTCTTGCGGCAAGTCGAAGAGATCGGCGAGCGTGCGCCGGGTGAGGAAAGGCACCTGCGTGGAGGAACGGATGTTGAGCACGCCCGACGCATCGACCCAGGCGAGCCCGCCGTGAGTCTCGAGCGCGGCGTGCTGCACGCGTTGGGTCGTGAATGTACCCTCGTAGGTCGCTGCCGAACTTGCGAGTGCTGCCGCAACGTCACCGAACTCGCCATGGCTCTCGGCGACGATGTTGCGCGCTGAATTGGCGACGCGCTGCGCGGTCGTGCGATCGGGATGCAGAACGGGCGCGCCCGGCGCGCGCGCCTGTTCGGGATCGACGACCGCGGGCAGGATCTCGTAGTCGACCTTGAGCCGGCGGCAGCCTTCCTCCGCGGCGGCCTCGGTGTCCGCAATGACGGCGGCGACCTTTTGCCCGATAAAGCGGACGACATTATCCAGCACGCGGGTGTCGTCGGGGTCCATCCAGTCCTTCTCGTGTCGCGCGGTCGAGAACAGCCGATCGGGGGCGTCTTCATGTGTCAGCACGGCGTGAACGCCGGGAACAGCGAGCGTCGCTGTCTTGTCGATCGCAACGACGCGTGCATGCGGATGCGGCGAGCGCAGCAGCTTGATGTGGAGAAGGCCGTCGATGGCGACGTCGAACGTATAGCGCTGCTTGCCGCGCACGACGTCCGGGCCGGCGGGAGCCGGCAGGCTCCGCCCGAAAGCGGTGCCGGGCTCGACGATCGTCTCGACATTGGTCTTGCCGTCGAGCGCGTCCTCGATCGAGCGGTAGCCGGTGCAGCGGCAAATGTTGCCCTTCAGCGATGCGCCGAGATCGGTGCGCTGCGCCTGATTCAGCGAGGCACAGGTCAGGATCATGCCGGAGGTGCAGAAGCCGCATTGAAATGCCTGTGCATCGAGGAAAGCCTGCTGCATCGGATGCGCGCCGCCCTCCGGGGCAAGGCCCTCGATGGTGGTGATCGCGCGTCCCTCGGCTCGGAACGCCGGGATCAGGCAGCTATGCACGGGCTCGCCATCGAGCAGTACGGTGCAGGCACCGCAATCGCCGGCATCACAACCCTTCTTGACGCCGAAATGGCCGAGCTCGCGCAGGAACGTGCGCAGGCACTGGCCGGCGCGTGGCTGATCGGAAAATGCCGTGCCGTTGATCTCAAAGCTCATGGCCGCGCCGTCTCGCAGAGTTCGGCACGGATCTCCTCGGCGAGCCGCAGCGTCATGTGTTTGCGCCAGAAAGGCTTGCCATGGACGTCGTCGTGGTAGAGATCGTCAGTGATCTCCTGCGCGATCGCCGCACCAAGCGCGCCGGCATCGGGCGGCGTCGGAAAGCGCAGCTGGATGGGACGCACGGTCGATGCGGTCACCGTCAGCGTGAGCGCGCCGCCGTCGTCGAGGCTGCCGATCAGAAGCGCAGCCGAGCGGCCGACCGGTGTCAGCGAAATCTGGCGAAACGCCGAGCGGCGCTTGAGCGCAGCGAGTGGAAGATCGATCTGCCGCAGGAGATCACCGGGCGCCAGGCGATTGCGCTGGTTGCCGGTGACGAAGTCGACGACGGGAATTTTTTGCTCGCCGCCATTGACCGTCCAGATTGTGCAGATGCCGTCGAGCGCCGAAGTCAGCGAGATCATGGGGCCGGCGGGCAGCGACATGCAGAGATTGCCGCCAACGGTCGCGGTCTTCCAGATCTTGAAGGAGGCGAGGAAGGCGCGGCAGCATTGGTTGATCAGCGGCGCGGCGAGCCATTCGGGCGGGCAGGCAAGCGCGTCGAGCTGCGCGATGATGCAGGTGGCTGCGATCGACAGATGGGTATCAGTGACGGTCAGCGCCGGCCATTTGAGGTCGGTGAGGTCGATCAGGCGGTTGAGATGAACCTGCGGTTCCGAGAACAGCCAGGTCCCGCCCGCAAGCCAGGCGTCGCCTGCCGTCCAGCCGGGCAGCTGCGCCCGCGTCTGCGGATGGGCTACCGCCGTGATGGTATTCAAGTCCATAGCTCAGCCGATACCTTAACGCGATGAATTTGCTCCACAAGAAGTCTTGCAAGACCGGCGCCAAGTCGCAACAAGAGTTGCAGGCTTTGCTGGCCCTTGCCTTGCAAGCATGAACCCAGTCGGCCGACGGGAGAAACGGAATATGGACAAGGCGAAGCCGACCTGGATCAAGGATCCCCTCGCGATCCTGGCTGAGGGCGCCGAGCGCGGGGTCGTGGTCCGGGAGGGGCGGATCGTCGAAACGGTGCCGGCCGGCGGCCAGCCCACGACGGCCGATGTCGCGATCTTCGAGGCCGGCGAGCATGTCGTGCTGCCCGGCCTGATCAACACGCATCATCACTTTTACCAGACCCTGACGCGCGCGCTGCCTGCCGCCATGGACCGGGAGCTGTTCCCCTGGCTGCAGGCGCTTTATCCGGTCTGGGCGAGGATGACGCCCGAGACGCTCGATCTCGGCGTGACGGTCGCGATGTCGGAGCTTCTGCTGTCGGGTTGCACCACGACGACCGACCATCACTATGTGTTTCCCGCCGGTCTGGAAGATGCCGTCGACATCGAGGTCGGCGTTGCAAAGCGGCTCGGCGTCCGCGTGCTGCTGACGCGCGGCTCGATGAACTTGTCGCAGCGCGACGGCGGCCTGCCGCCTGACAGTGTCGTGCAGGACGAGGATGCGATCCTCGCCGACAGCGCCCGGGTGGTCGCAAAGCATCACCAGCGCGGGGCGGATGCGATGGTGCAGATCGCGCTTGCGCCATGCTCGCCGTTCTCGGTCACGACATCCTTGATGCGCGCGACCGCCGATCTCGCCGACAAGCTCGACGTCCGTCTGCACACGCATCTGGCCGAGACCGAGGACGAGAACCGCTTCTGCGAGCAGAAGTACGGTTGCCGTCCGCTCGACTATCTCGATCAATGCGGCTGGCTCAATGCGCGGACTTGGCTTGCGCACGGCATCTTCTTCGACGCCGGCGAGATGAAGCGGCTCGCCAAGGCCAGGACGACGATCAGCCATTGCGCCTGCAGCAACCAGATTCTGGCGTCGGGCTGCTGCCCGGTCTGCGAGATGGAGGAGGCGGGCGTCGGCATCGGCCTTGGCGTTGATGGCTCCGCGTCGAACGACGAATCCAATTTGATGCAGGAGGTGCGCGCGGCCTTCCTGCTCCAGCGGGCCCGTTACGGCGTGACCAAGGTCAGCCACAAGGATGCGTTGCGCTGGGCGACCAAGGGCTCTGCGGCTTGCGTCGGCCGTCCCGAGCTCGGCGAGATCGCGGTCGGCAAGGCCGCCGATCTCGCGCTATTCAAGCTCGATGAATTGCGCTTCTCCGGCCACGGCGATCCGCTGGCCGCGCTCGTGCTGTGCGGCGCGCATCGCGCCGACCGCGTCATGGTCGCGGGCAAATGGGCGGTGGTTGACGGCGCGATCCCCGGACTGGATGTGGCCGATCTCGTCCGCCGCCACAGCGCGGCCGCGCGAAAGATGCAGGCGGGATAGAAGAGGGGGCGGCCACGAGTGCCGGGTTCTCCTGGCCACCCCCTCAAGACCTCCTCCGGGAGGAGCAGGTAATTTGCAGAAGCAAGAAGCGTGCTACTTGCCCGGAAGCTTGTCGTCGATGCCCTTGACGTAGAAGTTCATGCCAAGGATCTGGCCCGGATCGAGACTTGTGCCGCCCTTGCATTCGACTTCCTTGCCATCCTGCCCGATGACCGGGCACTTGAACGGATGCAGCTTGCCGGCAGTGATCGCGGCCTGAGCATCCTCCGCCATCTTTTTCACGTCGTCGGGCATGTTGGTGTAGGGCGCCATTGCGAACATGTGGCTGTCGAGCCCGCCCCAGGTGTCCTCCGACTTCCAGGTGCCCGCGAGCTCGGCCTTGACGCGCTCGATGTAGTAGGGGCCCCAGGTGTCGAGGATCGAGGTGAGCTGGGCCTTCGGACCGAACTTGATCATCTCGGAGTCCTGGCCGAAGGCGAGCTTGCCGCGCTCGGCTGCGATCTGCATTGCTGCGGGCGAGTCCGTGTGCTGCATGATGACGTCGGCGCCCTGATCAATCAGCGCCTTGGCGGCATCGGCTTCCTTGGGCGGATCGAACCACGTATTCGCCCAGATGATCTTGACCTTGATGTTCGGGTTGATGGTTTGCGCGGCAAGGATCGTCGCATTGATGCCGGAAACGACCTCCGGGATCGGGAACGAGCCGATATAACCGAGCACGCCGGTCTTCGACATCTTGGCCGCGATCAGACCCTGGATGTAGCGGCCTTGGTACCACTTCGCCGAATAGGTCGACATGTTCGGCGCGCGCTTGTAGCCGGTGGCATGCTCGAAATGCACGTTGGGATATTTCTTCGCGACCTTCAGGGTCGGATCCATGTAACCGAAGGAGGTCGTGAAGATCAGCTTGTTGCCGGCGCGGGCGAGCTGCTCGATGGAGCGTTCGGCGTCGGGCCCTTCGGGGACCTTCTCGAGATAGGTGGTCTCGATCTGATCGCCGAGCTCCTTCACCAGCGCGAGGCGGCCCTGCTCGTGCTGGTAGGTCCAGCCGAGGTCGCCGATCGGGCCGAGATAGATGAAACCGACCTTCAGCTTGTCCGCAGCGGAGGCAGCGCCGATGCTTCCCGCAAGCAGGAGCCCTGCGACAGCCGCAACAAATGTCTTCCTCATCGTCAATCTCCAAACAGTCGGGGAAAGCCACACTCCGCAAACGCCCGCGCCCCATCGCGCGCGTCGCGGAAATCAATCAACGGTCGGG
This sequence comes from Bradyrhizobium guangdongense, assembly GCF_006483445.1. Lineage (GTDB taxonomy): Bacteria > Pseudomonadota > Alphaproteobacteria > Rhizobiales > Xanthobacteraceae > Bradyrhizobium > Bradyrhizobium guangdongense_A. Next base: position 7,246 of record NZ_PPPT01000107.1, read on the forward strand.
CACGAACACGGTGCCGAGCGCGGCCGGCGCGGTCGAGCCGCCGGTGCGCGCGCGGGACAACAGAACCAGGACGATCACGGTCGCAAGATAAGGCAGCGCCGACATGAATTGCGAGGGTACGCCGACGCCCCAGCCCTGAGCATGAAGCTGGAGGATGGTCACCGCGCCGAACAGATAGGCGCCGACGACGAGACGGCCCGGCCGCCAGGACGAGAACACCACCAGCGCCAGCGCGATCCAGCCGCGGCCCGCGGTCATGCCGGGAATGAAGAATGGCGTGTAGGCGAGCGGCAGATAGGCGCCGGCAAGGCCCGCGCAAGCGCCGCCGAACATCACTGCAAAGGTCCTGATGCGCAGCACGGGGTAGCCGAGCGCATGGGCCGAGACGTGGTTGTCGCCGCAGGCGCGGAGGACCAGCCCGGCGCGGGTCCGGTACAGGAACCACCAGACGGCGACGATCAGGGCCAGCGAGAAATAGACGAAAGCGTCCTCGCCGAACAGCACGCGGCCGATCAGCGGAATCCTGGTGAGAACGGGAAGGTCGAGATGGGCGGCCGGCGTAATGCGTTCGCCGACAAAGCCCGCGCCGATCAGGCCGGACAGTCCGACGCCGAGAATGGTCAGCGCCAGCCCGGTGGCGACCTGGTTGACCGCGAGCCCCAGCGTCATCAGCGCGAAGATCAGCGACATCAGCGTGCCCGCGACGATGCCGCAGAGCGCGCCGATGACGATCGAGCCGGTGAGCCAGGCGCCGGCAAACCCGCAGGCCGCGCCCATGATCATCATGCCCTCGACGCCGAGATTGAGGACGCCGGAGCGTTCGGTCACGAGCTCGCCGGTCGCCGCGATCAGAAGCGGCGTGGAGGCGGCGAGCACCGCGAGGATGATGGCTTCAACCAGCTCCACGAGTCACCTGACGGTTCGGAAACACCAGCCGGAAACGGTAGAGGATCAGCGAATCGCAGGCGAGCACGTAGAACAGCAAAATGCCCTGGAAGACTTTTGTCACGTCCAACGGGATTTTCATTGCGATCTGGGCCTGCTCGCCGCCGATGAAGGTCAATGCGAGGAAAAGGCCTGCAATTAATATTCCAATCGGGTTCAACCGGCCGAGGAAGGCGACGATGATCGCGGTAAAGCCGTAGCCCGGCGAGATGCCGGGTTGCAGATGGCCGACGGGGCCGGCGACCTCGATGATTCCGGCAAGCCCTGCGAGTGCGCCTGAGACCGCGAAGGTCAAAATGATCAATTGGTTGGCATTGAAGCCGCCGAACCGCGCGGCGCGGGGTGCTGCGCCCACCACGCGGATTTCAAAGCCCTTGATGGTCCGTCCAAGCAGGACGGCCGCAGCCGCAACCACCAGCAGCGCGATGATGGCGCCGAGATGGAGACGGCCGCCCTCGATCAGCACCGGCACGGTCGCCACTGGATCGAACTCCGCCGTGGTCGGGAAGTTAAAGCCTTGCGGATCGCGCCAGGGTCCGCGGACGAGATAATCGAGAAAGAGGTCGGCGACATAGACCAGCATCAGGCTGGTGAGGATCTCGCTGGCGCCGAACTTCACCTTGCAGATCGCCGGTATCAGCGCGTAGAGCGCGCCGGCAACGGCCGCCAGCACGAACATGGCCGGCAGCACCCAGGCGCCGGCGTCGGTGCCTTGTGTCTTCACCGCGATCCAGCTTCCGGCAACGGCGCCGATCAGGAACTGGCCTTCGGCTCCGATGTTCCAGGCGTTGGCGAGGTAGCACAGCGACAATCCGATCGCGATCATCACCAGTGGCGTCGCCTTCACCGCGATCTCCTGCAGCGAATAGCTGTCGGTCAAAGGTGCGATGAAATAGGCATGCAGGGCGAGAAGCGGATTCTTGCCGAGGATCGCGAACAGGATCGACATGGTCACGATCGTCAGACCGATCGCGATCAGCGGCGAGACCAGCGCGATGGTGTTGGACCGCTCGGCGCGCTTCTCAAGCACGAGCTGCATGCGCGGCCTCCTTCTGGTCGAGCGAGCTTCCGCCCATCAACAAGCCGAGCTTTTCGCGCGTGGCTTCGCTGGTCGCGAGCGGCTGCGACAGCCGGCCGTGGAACATGACCGCGATGCGGTCGGCGATCTCCGCGAGCTCGTCGAGATCCTGGCTCGTCACCAGCACGGCGGCGCCGCCGGTGGCGAGATCGAGCAGCGCCTGGCGGATGACGGCGGCCGCGCCGGCATCGACGCCCCAGGTCGGCTGGCTCACGACCAGCACGGCCGGATTGCGCAGGATCTCGCGGCCGACGATGAACTTTTGTAAGTTGCCGCCGGACAGGCTCGCGGCCTCGGGATCGCGCTTGGCCTTGCGGACGTCGAAGGTCTCGGTGGCCTTGTCGACGGTCTTCAGCGTTGCCGCGGTGTCGATGAAGCCATGCCGGACCATGCCGCTCGCGGCATGGCCCGTCAGCAGCGCATTTTCCGACAGCCTCATGCGCGGCGCGGTGCCGTGGCCGAGCCGCTCTTCCGGCACGAAGGCCGCGCCGAGCTTGCGCCGCTGCGTGATCGACATGTGGCCGGCGGCGATGCCCTCGATCACCACCGTGCCCGGGTCCTTTGCCAGCCGCTCACCCGAGAGCGCGGCAAACAGCTCGTCCTGGCCGTTGCCGGCGACACCGGCGATGCCGAGGATCTCGCCGCCTTTCAATTCGATCGAGATGTGCTCCAGCCTCACGCCGTGCGCATCATCAGGGGCAAGCGAGAGGTCGTTGACGACGAGCCGCGGCACCGTGGTCTGCCGTCCCGCGGCCGCCCGGACTTCCCTGATCTCGCCGCCAACCATCATGCGCGCGAGCGACGCCGCGGTCTCAGCCCGGGGATTGCAGGTCGCGACCTTCCTGCCACCGCGCAAAATCGTTGCGGTGTCGCAGAGCCGCTTCACCTCCTCGAGCTTGTGGCTGATATAGAGGATGGCGCGTCCCTCGGCCTTGAGCCGCTCCAGCACGATGAAGAGCTGATCGGCCTCCTGCGGCGTCAGCACCGCGGTCGGCTCGTCCAGGATCAGGAACTTTGGATCCTGCATCAACGCGCGCACGATCTCGATGCGCTGGCGCTCGCCGACCGACAATTGCCAGACCTCGCGCCTGGGATCGAGCGGCAGCCCGTAGGTCTTCGACACCTGCTCCAGCCGCGCCGACATGTCCTTGAAGGATTCCTTGCCGTCGAGACCGAGCGCGACGTTCTCGGCGACGGTGAGATTATCGAACAGCGAGAAGTGCTGGAACACCATGCCGATGCCGCGGGCGCGCGCTTCCGACGGACCGGACAGCACGATCGGCTCGCCCTGCCAGCGGATCTCGCCCGCACTCGGCTGGATCAGGCCGTAGACCGCCTTGACCAGCGTCGATTTGCCGGCGCCGTTCTCGCCGAGCAGTGCGTGGATCTCCTTCGGCCAGATGTCGATGTCGATCTTGTCGTTGGCGAGAAAGTCGCCATAGCGCTTGGTCAGCCCGATCGCCTGGAGCAGGGGCGTCTCGCCGGAATGCAGGCCGTTAGGCGTCGAATTGAACATCCGCAGTCACGCGTGCAGGGGGTCAAGTGAGAAGGATGCCTCAATACTGAGCTAGTTTGGATCGCGAGGTAAGTCATGAAAAAGCGTCATCCCTTGCTCATCGCTGCGGCAGTGAGTCCGGATTCGACTTCTCACGACGACCACCAAGCCACGAGCGAGGGATATCGGTACTTCTACGAGCTTCAACATAGCGCAGCACGATGTCGCCTGTTGCAAATTTGTGACGGTTCAAGCCAAATCGGAACCTGCTGTGCAGCCATGGCGTCAAGTTGAGCATCAGACGTCGCGTCCTTGTATGCTTTTCGATGACGCGGCGACGTGGTCGTTTCGGCTTCGTCTTCGGTCTTCCGACACAGCGAAAAATCCGAACGGAAACAAGCGGAAAAGTGTTGCAACGGCGCGCTCGCGGTCGCGCGGCATACGCGTGCCGATTGCAATCGCATCCACGATCTCGCGCGCTACGTTGCCAAAACATGCATCACGCCGTGAAAAAAGTTGAGGCTTCTCACCTCTGACGAACGGCGCAAGTGTCGCACCCACCGGGGCTTGATTTTCTTGGCTTCAACTTTGGGGGTGTTATGTCGGTTCGTTTCAAGGCAATGGCAGCAGCGGCGCTGTCGTTTGCCGTGCTGGCCATCGGCGGCCAGGCTCAGGCCGCAGATCTTCCGGTCAAGGCGGCCAAGAAAGCGGCGGACCTTCCGTTCTTCCTGGTCATCGACAACCGCGTGTCGTTCTCCTGGATGCCGAAGGGCACCGACCCCGGCATGTGGAGCGTCCGTCCCGACGGCAGCATCAACGGCACCACCGCCAAGCAGGTCTATTCGTTTACGCATTTCGACCTCTGGGCCTACGGCACCAACTTCTTCACCATCTCGATGTTCAAGTCGGGCCATAACGACCCGGCCAGCCCGTGCGTCGCGCCGGGCGTGAACATCAACGGCACCGCCAGCGACTGCGCGGGCGCGACCGAGATCTACGGCCTGTTCCGCTCGGCCTTCGGCTGGAACGAGCTCTTCAACACCAAGGCCTTCACCATGGGGCCGCTGCACAACATCTCGTTCGAAGTCGGCATGGACGCCAACACCGAGAACAACTTCCTGGCGCCCGCCAAGCGCGACGTCGTCGCCGGTCTGCAGTTCGCCTTCGACCTTCCCTACAAGGGCTATATCAACGTCGCGCCCCTGATGTACTGGGAGTTCTCCAACCACAACGCGTTCACGCAGTGCGGCCTGTTCGGCCCCGGCATTCCCGGCACGACCTGTAACTCCGACGGCAATGTCAGCTACCGGCCGACCTGGGCGGTCGAGATCAACTACTACATGGACCTCGGCTTCCTGCCCGAGAACTTCCAGTTCTTCTCGATCAGCGGCCGCGCCGGCTGGTACGGGCCGAAGGGCGACTCCAACGGTCTTCCCGCGCTCTCGGGCCTGGGCCGCTTCTCGACGGCTTCCAAGACCGAGCTCAACAGCGAACCGATTCGCCTGACCTTCGACGCCTCGAAGGCCGCCTGGGGCGCGAAGTACTCACACTTCGTCGATCTCTGGGTCGCCTATCGCTACTGGCAGAACAAGTTCGGCCTCGATCACAACGCCATGCCCGGCGTCTGCACGGTCGCAGCAACGGGGCAGAGCACGAACACGTGCACCGAGTCGACCGTCTACGGCGGCGTCACCGTGAAGTTCTGATCGGTCGAGCTGCCGTAGGGTGGGTTAGCGAAGCGAATGCGCGAAGCGCATCCCGCAAAGCGTAACCCACCACTTCTGCCGCCGCGGAAACAGAAGAGGTGGGTTACGCCAGCGGACTGCGCTTCGCGCAGCCGCAAGGCTAACCCACCCTACGATCCGACGTCGCTACCTCGTCCACACCCCGTCATGCAGCGCTTCGGCCTCGTCTTCCAGCAGCGGACCGACGACGTCGGTCGGTCGCTGGCCGCTGGCGAAGACGTCGCGGCAGGGCAGGTCGAGCGTCGGGTTTTCCGGATGGTTGCCGGTGACGCCGCGCAGGCGGTGCTCGCTGAGGCCGTAGACGACGCGGCCGATGCCGGCCCAGTAGATCGCGCCGGCGCACATCGCGCAGGGCTCGGCGGAGGAATAAAGCGTCGACCCCGCGAGCACCTCAGGAGGGAGCGTGCGGCAGGCCTGCGTCGCCGCCAGGCGCTCGGCATGCGCGGTGCCGTCATGGTCCGGCATGTAGCCGTTCTCGCTCTCGATCAGCACACGGCCTTCGGCATCGACCACGATGCAGCCGAAGGGATGGTTGCCATGGGTGAGGGAGCGGCGCGCGACCGCGAAAGACAGACGCAAGAAGTGCTCGTCACGCTCGGTCACGTCCGCCATCGCTGCTCCGGGGGGATCAGTGCCCCGCCATGTGCCGGCCGACCACGGTGAGGTCGGCCTCGCTGGTGCGAGCCTCATAGACGAACTCGCCGTGGAACATGACCACGAGGCGGTCGGAGAGTTCAAGCAGTTCGTCGAGGTCCTCGCTGACCAGCAGCACGGCCGCGCCGCGGTTCCGCGCCGCCATGATCTCGGCGTGGATCTGGGCGACCGCTGCGAAGTCGAGGCCGAAGCAGGGATTGGCCGCGATCAGCACCTCGACGTCGCCGCCGAGCTCGCGCGCCAGCACCGCGCGCTGGACATTGCCGCCCGACAGCGCCGAGATCGGCGTATCCGGCGTCCGCGTCTTGATCTTGTACTGGCCGATCTTCTTTTTGGCATCGTCGCGGAAGGCGCCGCGATTGAGCCACCAGCCACCGCTGGCAAAGGGGGCGCGGTCGAATTCGCGGAAGGCGATATTGTCAGCGACGCTCATGCCGCCGACGCAGGCGTTCTTGAGCGGCTCTTCCGGCAAAAGCGACATCTTGTGCCGGCGCATCTCCTCGCGGCTCGCATGGTAGGCATCGCCGGCGACGCGAATCTCGCCGCTCTCGGCCTCGCGCTGGCCGGCCAGCACTTCGACGAGCTGGCGCTGGCCGTTGCCGGAGACGCCGGCAATGCCGACGATCTCGCCGGCGCGGACGGTGAGGGAGACGTCGTGCACGGCGATGGCGCCGGCATCGTCGAGCGCGCGGACCTTTTCCAGCTCCAGGCGCGCCTTGCCGGCCTCGCCGGTGCGCGCCGGCTGTACCGTCAGCTCCTCGGCGCCGATCATGGTGCGCGCCATTGCATCCGGCGTGAGCTCGGCGACCTTGCCCTTGCCGGCTAGCTTGCCGCGCCGGAGGATCGTCACCTCGTCGGCAAAGGCCATGACCTCGCGGAACTTGTGGGTGATCATCAAAATGGTCAGCTCGCCCTTCACGACCATGTCGCGGAGCATGCCGAGAACCTCGTCGGCCTCGGCCGGCGTCAGCACCGAGGTCGGCTCGTCCAGGATCAGGAAGCGGCGCTTCAGATAGAGTTGCTTGAGGATCTCGCATTTCTGCCGCTCGCCGGCGGAGATGTCGGAGACCCTTGCATTGAGCGGCACCTTGAACGGCATCTTCGCCAGAAAAGCCTCCAGCTCCTTCTTCTCCTTGCCCCAGTCCACGATCGCCGGAACGTCGTCGCGCGCGAGCACGAGGTTTTCGGCAACCGTCATCGCCGGCACCAGCGTAAAGTGCTGGTAGACCATGCCGAGGCCGAGCGCATGCGCGTCCTTGGGATTGCCGATCGCCTGCTGGCGGTCGCCGACGAGGATGTCGCCCTCGGTCGCGTGGTAGTAGCCCATGATGCATTTGACGAGCGTCGACTTGCCGGCGCCGTTCTCGCCGAGCAGCGCATGGAAGGAGCCCGGGCGGACCTTAAGCTCGACATTGTCAAGCGCAAGGAAGTCGCCGAACCGCATGGTCATGGCGATCGCGTCGACGCCGAAGGCGCCGCTCGGCAGTGGTGTTTCGCCGACGATCATGAGATGGCTCCGATGAACGCGTCCGAGGTCGAGACCGCGCCGAACACGCCGCCCTGCATCTTGATCATCTTCAGCGCGTGGTCGTGATTGCTCTTGTCGGTGGCGCCGCAGCAATCGTGCAGCAGCACGCATTCAAAGCCGCGGTCGTTGGCCTCGCGCATGGTGGTGTGGACGCAGACGTCGGTGGTGATGCCGGTCAGCACGATGTTCTCGATGCCGCGCACGCGCAGGATCAGTTCGAGGTCGGTGGCGCAGAACGAGCCCTTGCCGGGCTTGTCGATGATGGGTTCGCCCGGCAGCGGCGCAAGCTCCGGGATGATGTCCCAGCCCGGCTCGCCGCGCACGAGGATGCGGCCGCACGGGCCGGGATCGCCGATCCCGGCGCCGATCTGCCGCGAGCGCCAGCGCTTGTTGGCGGGAAGGTCCGAGAGATCGGGGCGGTGGCCTTCGCGGGTATGGATGATGTGATAACCCTGCTTGCGCATCGCGGCGAGCAATCTCTTGATTGGTTCGATCGGTGCGCGCGTCAGCGAGAGATCGTAGCCCATCTTGTCGACATAGCCGCCGACGCCGCAAAAATCGGTCTGCATGTCGATGACGATGAGCGCGGTATTCTCGGGGCGAAGATCGCCATTGTAAGGCCAGGCGTAGGGCTCGGACTTGATGTGGCGCTCGGGCATGGGTTTGCTCTCCGCAGCTCTAGAGCATGATCCGGAAAAGTGTGTAGCGGTTTTCCGACAAGATCATGCTCAAACAAAAGGAGCTAAAGCGCGATGATGTTTCATCGCGCTCTAGCGGGTAATCGACAGTTCAGCGGGTGCGCCGGTCAGCGTGCGCTTCGGCGAGCAGGTGATGATCATGATCGCCAGCGTCAAAATGTAGGGCGCGGCGTTGAAGAGGTGATAGCCGGAGGTGACGCCGACCGATTGCAGCGCAGGGCCGAGCGCCGCGGCGCCGCCGAAGGCGAGCGAGGCCCACAGGCACAGCATCGGATCCCAGCGCGCGAAGATCACGAGCGCCACCGCCGTGATGCCTTGTCCGGAGGACAGGCCCTCGTTCCAGCTTCCGGGATAGAACAGCGACAGGAAGGAGCCACCGACGCCGGCGAGGAAGCCGCCGACCATGGTGGCGCGCAACCGGATCAGCAGCACGGAATGCCCCATCGCGCGCGCGGCGTCCGAACTCTCGCCCGCGGTGCGGATCAAAAGGCCCCAGCGCGTGGTGCGAAACGCCCAGTACAGGATCGGCGCCAGCACCACGCCGATCAGGAAGAGAACGTTGATGCGCAGCGCCGCCTGGACCTGAGGGATGTCGCTCCACCAGCCGAAATCGATTGCGGGCAGCCGCGGCGCGGTCGGCTCGATCAAGGGCTTGCCGAGATAGAAGGCGAGGCCGGTGCCGAACAGCATCAGGGCGATGCCGACCGCGACGTCATTGACGCGCGGCAGCGAGCAGATGCCGGCATGCAGCGCGCCGAGCAGCGCACCGGTGATGCCGGCTGCGAGCACACCTAACCAAGGGGACCCGGAGAGATATGAGATGCCGTAGGCGCTCATCGCGCCCATCACCAGTGTGCCTTCGAGACCGAGATTGATACGGCCGGAACGTTCCGTGATGCATTCGCCGAGGCTCACGAACAGGAACGGCGTCGAAACGCGGATGGCGCCGCCGAGCACGGCGAGCGGGACGGTCCAGAGTCCGATCGATCCGTCTGCCATCTCAGGATTTTCCCTTCAAAAATCCGATGCGGCCGTAGAGCGCATCGCTGGCCAGCACGAAAACGAAGATGATGCCCTGCAGCACCAGCACGGACGCGTCGGGCAACCCGAGCCGGCGCTGCAACAGCCCGCCGCTGGCGCTGATGCCGCCGAGCAGGATCGCGACCGGAATGATCGCCAGCGGATTTTGCCGTGCGAGGAAGGCGACCAGGATGCCGGTGAAGCCGTAGCCCGCGGCAAGGTTGGCGTTGGTGCGGCCCTGCACGGCGGCGACCTCGACCATGCCGGCAAGGCCCGCAGCACCGCCGGCGAGGAAGCAGATCGTGAGGATGAGCTTGCTGACACCGAGGCCGACGATCTTGGCGGCGCGGATGTTGCCGCCGGCGACGCGGGCGGCGAAGCCGAACACGGTGTGATAGATCAGGATATAGGCGGCGATCGCGGCGACCAGGCCGAACACGAGGCCCCAATGCACGTCGGTGCCGGGGATGGTGCCGATCATGTTCGCCGCGCCGATCTCGCGCGTCGACGGCTTGTTGAGGCTCGCAGGATCCCGCATCGCGCCTTCGACGAGATGGTTGAGGATGGCGAGCGCGATATAGACGAGCAGCAGGCTCGAGATCGTTTCGTTGACGCCACGAAATTGGCGCAAGCCACCCGCGAGCATGATCCAGAGGCCGCCGCCGATCACGCCGGCCAGGACCATGGCGATCTGGATGGCGAAGGGCGGCGCGCCTTGCAACGCGAGAGCAGCGCTCGTCGCCGAGAGCGCGCCGATCAGCAGCGCGCCTTCGCCGCCGATGATGACCATGCCGAGCTGGGCGGGCAGGGCCGTGCAGAGTGCGGTGAGGATCAGGGGCGCGGCGCGGCTCAGCGTGTTCTGCCAGGAGAACCAGGTGCCGAACGCGCCGTAATACATGTAGTAATAGAGGTCGAGCGGATTCTTGCCGAACAGCGCGACGAAGATGCCGAAGACCGCGAGCGCGCCGACCAGCGCCGCGCCCGGGATCAGGATGTACTCGATCGTTGCGCCGTGGCGCTGGAGGAAGCCGGCATCGGCGGCCGGAGCGACGGCTCCGACCGCGTCGACGGGATCCGCCGCTTCCGATGTCACGAAGTCGCTCCGAGCACGCCCTCGACGAGGTAGTCCATCTTTTCGAGTTCAGGGTCCTTCTGGCCGCGATCGGTGCCAGCCGGGATCACCGTCTTGCCCTTGTTGTCGACCAGGCCGCCCTTGAAGATGGCAAAACCTTCGGCGGACAGGAATTTCGCCTTGGCCTCATCGGCGGCCTTGCGCGCTTCGGCCGAGACCGCTTCGCCATAGGGCGAGGTCTTGACGATCTCCTCCTTCAGGCCGCCGCGATAGAAATTCGGAATGCCCTCGCCGGAGGTGATCATCTTGACGAACTTCGGATACAGCGCTTCCCAATTCCACTCGGCGCCGGTGAGATAGGCCTTCGGCGCCAGCGCCGACTGGTTGGTGTGATAGCCGCACACCATGGCGCCGCGTCGCGCGGCGTTCTCGACCATCGTCTTCGGACCGTCGACGTGACAGGTCAGCACGTCGACGCCCTGGTCGATCAGGCTGTTGGTGGCTTCCGCTTCCTTGACCGGCATCGACCAGTCGCCGGTGAAGATCACCTGCGTGGTCGCCTTCGGGTTCACGGACCTGGCGCCGAGCGTGAAGGCGTTGATGTTGCGCAGGACCTGCGGGATCGGCTTGGCCGCCACGAAGCCGAGCTTGCTGCTCTTCGAGGTCAGCCCGGCGACGATGCCCGAGATGTACTGGGCTTCGTCGATGTAACCAAAATAGCTGCCGGCGTTCTTCGGATCCTTGTCGCTCCAGAGGCCGCCGCAGTGCTCGAAGCGAAGCTTCGGGTACTTGGTGGCCATCTTGATCATGTGGGGATTGTAGTAGCCGAACGAGGTCGGGAAGAGCAGGGTCGCGCCGTCGAGATTGATCATGGACTCGATGGTCTTCTCGACCGCGTCGGTCTCGGGCACCTTCTCTTCCTCGACCACTTTCAGGCCGGGGATCTTCTTCAGCGCCGCTGCGCCCTGCGCGTGCGCCTGGTTGTAGCCGTAGTCGTCGCGCGAGCCGACATAGATGAAGCCGATGGTCGTGTCGGCCGCGAATGCCGGGCGGAGACCGGCCGCCGCTCCCAGGGAGAGCGCCGCACCACCCTGCAACAAATGCCGTCGTGAAATCCTGCCAAAATCCATTGGATGCTCCCTTGGCGGATGGACCGCCCCTCTCACTGGCGGCTGCGCCGATCTGGCGGAGCCGGAACAGGATGTCGCAAGCTTCGTGCCAGAGATTAGGGAGCGAGCACTCTGCTTTAAGATGTTGAAATAACTAATCTATATCATTCGTCTGAATCTTGGGCAGGAACGTCTCTGTATAAATTTTAGGCAGTATATTCTCATTGTATGCAAGAGAGTTAATCAGTCTTAATCCGCTCCATGTGCACGGCTCGGATCGGCCGGGCCGGTCGCGCGGCATTCGTGCTAACCAGTCCGCGGTCGGGCGCATTTCGCTGGCACCGAATTTGTAACTGATGTCACCAGGCCCGGCGTCACCGACCGTGGTTCGAAGGATTGGAAAGCTTGACCGGGATGGGTGCTGGGATCGCCGTTCAGAACATGTCGCTCGGCGAGGAGATCGTTGGTCGCATCAACGAGCTCGGGGCCATCTCGGAAGACGCCGACAAGCTAACGCGCATCTATCTGAGCAAGGAGCTGCGCATCGCGGCCGATCTCATCCTGGGCTGGATGCGCGACGCCGGCATGCGCGCGGATCTCGACGCGATCGGCAATGTCTGCGGCCGCTACGAGGGCGACCGGCCGGGCTTGCCCTGCCTGATGCTCGGTTCGCATTACGACACCGTGCGCGATGCCGGCAAATGGGACGGTCCGCTCGGCGTCATCACGGCGATCTCCTGCGTTGCCGAATTGAACCGGCGCGGCCAGCGCCTGCCGTTCGCGATCGAGGTGGTCGGCTTTGCCGACGAGGAAGGCGTGCGCTTCGCCTCCACGCTGCTCGGCAGCCGCGCCGTCGCCGGCACGTTTGACGAGAGCGTGTTGGCGACGCGCGACCGCGACGGCGTGTCGATGCGCGACGCGCTTGTGCAGTTCGGGCTCGACCCCGATCATATCGGGGCTGCCGCGCGCACGCGGCGCGAGCTGCTGGCCTATCTCGAGCTGCATATCGAGCAGGGGCCGGTTCTGGAGGCGCAAAACCTTCCGGTGGGCGTGGTGACGGCGATTGCCGGCGCAACGCGGCTCGCGGCACGGCTGACCGGCATGGCCGGTCACGCCGGCACGGTACCGATGGCGTTGCGGCGCGATGCGCTGTCGGGTGCGGCCGAATGCATGATGGCCATCGAGCAATTCTGCCGTACCGACACGCATGGTCTCGTCGGCACCGTCGGCTACCTCCACGCAACGCCCGGCGCGACCAACGTCATTCCCGGGCAGGTGTCGTTCACCATCGACATGCGTGCGCCGGCCGACATGCATCGCAAGCGCGGAGTGACCGATGTCGTCCGCCAGATCGAGGCGATCGCAAAGCGGCGGGATTTGTCGCTCCAGCTCGACGTCACCCATGAGAACCGCACCGCGCCTTGCGCGCCCTGGCTCAAGCAGCAGATCGCCCGCGCAATCGCTGCGGAAGGCTATCCCGTGTTCGAACTGCCGAGCGGGGCAGGGCATGACGGCATGGCGATGATCGACATCGCCGATGTCGGCATGATCTTCGTTCGCTGCCGCGGCGGCATCAGCCACAATCCGGCCGAGCATGTCGAGCTCGCGGATGCCGATGCCGGCGCGCGGGTGCTGTTGCGGGTGATCGAGAATTTCAGGCCGCGCGAAGGGTAGAGGGATTGGGGCCGGTGTACTCGTTAAGCGACTGGCCGGCTGATGTACTCTCAACCTCCAACGGCGGCGGGAGAGCGGGCGTCTCCCGCGGTCGCGGAGGGGCCCCAAGCGGTCAGGCGCAGTTTGTTTGACTCACGTGTCAAACCGTACGAGGCCTCGCAAATTCTTGCCCGCCTGGAGATCGGCGTAGCCGAGATTAATGTCCTCAAGACGATAGGTCTGCGTGATCAGCTCGCGCAGCTTCAATGTGCCCTGACGATAAAGCGACAAAAGCTCGGGAATTTGGATCCTTGGGCTGGCAAAGCCATACACCGCGCCCATGATCGCTTTTTGTGAAACGCATAGTTCGAGCGGCGGAATTCCTATTTCAGAGACGGTGTCGGGCGTCAGCGCCGTAACAACCACATTGCCCGCCTTGGCGGTCGCACGGAAGGCCGGTAACAGCGTCGCTGGTGGGTCGATGCATACGAAAGCGTGGTCCACACCAATGCCATCAGTGAGTGCCAGCACGGCCTTGGTGAGTTCCTCGCCCTGTTGCTCGAGCGTGTCGGTCGCACCAAACTCTCGTGCCAAAACCAATTTGGCGGGAACGATATCCGCAGCAATGATCTTTGAGGCGCCACACAGCTGCGCGCCTTGAACGACGTTCATTCCGTCACCGCCGCAGCCGACAACAAGCACGGTGTCGTTTCTCTTCACCCGGGCGCGATAACGCGCCGCTCCTACGCCTGCCGGCACGCCGCACGCGACCAGGCTGGCGAGATCGAGCGGAATGTCGTTGTCGATGACGACGACCGAAGCCTTATCGACCACGGCATATTCAGCAAAGCCGCCGATCATGCAAAAACTTCCGACTGCAACTCCTTCGCGGTCGCGTCTTCGATACGTTCCGTCGAGCTGTGGGCCTTGAGTTATGCGCGGACCTTGCGCGCAGAGGTGATGCAGACCTTGGCGACACCAACGGCAATCGCCGCAGCCCGGAATAAATGTCAGAACCACATGATCACCGGGATTGATCCCTGCAACCTCGGCGCCGGTCCTCTCGACGATGCCGGCCGCCTCGTGACCGAGCACCATTGGTTTCATCGCGACGCGACGCTCTCCGCGCATGACGTGATAATCGGTGCGGCAGAGTCCGACCGCCGCGATGCGGACGAGCAACTCGCTTGGTCCCGGTTCATCGATCACAATGCGCTCGATCGATAACGGGAGGCCAATGTCGCGAAATACGGCGGCGAAGCACTCCATATTCAGCACTCCAATGGTCTGGTGATCAAAGCTATCGGCGAAAGAAAGGAGCCGCAACTTCCGGATCATGATATCGTTCGCCGTAGCCCATGCCACGTCGGTTCAGATGATCGACACATCCATTGTGCGGGTGCATCAGCGCGGTGACTGCGTCAATCGGAATAGACCACGACAATCCATCCGGGAGGTCGCGAGGCGGGTTACTTGCAAGGTCCACGCGGTGATTTCACCCCTTCTTGCCGGCGCTGCCTCCCTGGGAGAGAGGTGATTAGGCTGTCATCTGCCAATGCAACGCTTGCGCAGCTTCGTCCAACAATTTGTATGAACAGCGATATTCCGTTCTCGCCAAACAAAGATTCTGTTGGCTTCTTCTTGTAGTCTCCCAAATACTCTTGTATGGTCTCAAATATCGATACTGGCCGAACAACTGTTCCGCTTTCGCCTCAGATCCTGACGGCGCGCACGTTTCAGACATTCTCCAACATCGACTATCTGGAACACTGGCCGCAAATCCGCGCGCCAGGTCCTGCGCGTATGCGAAAGAAAGACCCGATGAACACAGGTACAGTGAAGTGGTTTAACACCCAAAAGGGCTTCGGCTTTATTCAGCCGGCAAATGGCAGCAACGACGTTTTTGTTCATATCAGCGCGGTTGAACGCGCCGGCATGGGCACCCTGAACGAAGGTCAGACGCTGTCTTACGACGTCGTCGCAGACCGTCGTACGGGCAAGTCCGCGGCCGAAAATCTCCGTGCTGCCTAGTTAAGAGCACGACAGGCCTGTTGCTCCAGCCACGGATGTACTGGCAGAGCTTGTGGTCCCCCGCACCTGAGTCATCAGGGGCGGGGATTTTGCTTCAACCCATGAAAGCGATCGTCAAGTGAGCTTGTCGTGGCTTGTCTTCGACATAACGACGGGGTCTCTCGGTCGGAGCCCAATAGCCAAATCGAATGTCGAAATGGCTTATTTTGTCTTTCGGGCGCATGGAGAGTGATGCTCGAATCTCATCGCCGATCCTGTCGGTGCGGCGCCGTCTGTAGTCGAACCGAGGGAATAGCTCCCAGTCGGCAGATCGCCAGCTTCGAGTGCTCGGTTTGCGGCGCGACCCTGGAAACGTGGAACACAGTTTTGGTGCCCACCTACAGCTTGATTGTCGGTCCCGTACGGAATTCTCCGCCCGACGAATGATGCAACCGGCAGATCGGACACTCGCGTCGTTCCTTGAGTGATGTCGCTTGCTCCTTCAGTGGCTTGTTCCAGCTCTCTTTGAAATCATTCGCGCGTGCATTGGGCGGCGGTGCATCCGAGGAACGTGATCGGCGCAAAGCAGGAGATTCAATGAGTATTGTAAAGCGGCATCTCGCCGAGCAAGAAGAGCGACTGGTTCTCATCGAAGAAATTTGCATCGATAAAGGAGCGCTTGTCCTGGATACCGTCACAGATGAGGTCTACTTCTCGACGGACGAAGAGGCCTACAAGAACGCCTACGTGACCGTGTTTCAGGCCTGGGCCAAGGGCACGATCAAAGGCACGGCGGAACAGATATTCGAGGCTACAAAATCCATTCTAGAAGAGTAGAGCACCTCGTCTTCGACTTTACGAGCCGGAGGCGCCGGTACGCATTACGTCAATCCAAGCCGGATCAACTGCAAACGTTGAGGTCACACATGTCGTATGCCTACAAGTTGCTTGAAAACGTTCGCCACCGACCCCAAGGTCCACAGGGACGCGCCACCACGGAACCGCCGGTCATTTATACCATCATTCAACACATGCCCATCGAGTCCGATGGGCGAGTCAGATACCGAATCAGGAGCAAGCTTGAGAAGATCGAGCGAGTCGTTACGGAAGATCAGCTTTCGTATTCTCAATAGGCTTTCCGACCGAGGCACCATCTGACAAGAGATTTGACGGGGGGCGGGTGTCGTCTCGGCTCATTCGCGCCGATGTTGGACGGATCTGTGAGGTCCGGTTTACCCTTTGGTTCGGACTTGGCTGCAGGCTGGACGGGCCGTCGCAAGGGGCCAGTAGGCGACATCGAAGGCGATCCAATCGGTGGCCCGCTCACCTTTTCGGCAACAATCGCGACCTCTCGTAAAGTCCACGTAGCCAGTAGAGTTTCCGCAAGATGCCATGTTGGTGCCTGTCAGCCTGCCATGCCAATTGGTAGTGCGACGAACCAATTCTCGAAAATATCTCCAAAAGGCTGAAGCTTTTCAAACAGCGTCGGCGAGAAGATGTGGTTGGTGTCGCTTCCTTTGAACCACTGATGATTGCCGACGGCCTCACGATCGAGATACCCGAAATGGTTGTCTTGAGCGTACGCGGCGCTCATCCACTCAGGCAAGATCTGGCCGTTTTCATCAAACACCGTTCAGGAACTAAAAATGTCCTTGCCCGGCATCTTGTATCGGTCAATCCACAGGCGATCCTGACGCTCGCGGCTGTCGAGAAACTCGATGGGCTCGTCACTTTTTCCAACGATTGGATGATACTCGGTCAATCGCCAGTAGACGGGGCCGCGATAATCGGGCGGCACTGTTCCAGCGGTCCTAATCCGCTTAGCTTTTTCCGTCATGGTATCGTCTTCTCGAACTATCCGGCGACAAAGAACTCAGTGAACGGCATCGACCATAAAATACGACAAAGGGATACTACCGCTCATATAAGCAATTCACTTCCGCGAAGGAAAAGACTAGCAAGAAGTCGGCTAATAGTCTTGCTGGTGGAAGCTGGGCAGAAGTCCGCTTTGGGTCAAAAGCGCCCTTTCGACCAACGGCTTCGGCAGTTCCGGTTTCCCCCGGGTTCCGGACATTTCGCTGCGACACGCCAACGGCGGCGATGGGCCAAAAGCCGACCACCCGAGGTTCCCGACCTTGTTCGGCCGGGCGTCACACTCGCGCCAGATACTCTACGGTCAAGTTTTGTGGCGTTTAGGCGAATGGATTGGAAAACGCTGCTCGGTAGATTCACCCTTTTTGTTTTTCTTCTGCGCTTCTTCCGTCGGAGCTCTTGGAGCGTTCTTCGAAGCGATCAGCGCCTTTGGCCAGATCGTGCCCCGTCTTGCTCTCGTTTTTCGCTTCGTCCTTAGCGGCAGCCTCGCGCAAGCCTTCAGCGGCCCGTTCTCCCGCTTTTGATGGTTTTCGTTCGTCATTCATGTGAAGCACACCTTCCTTGATGAACACACGCTTCTCCAGGAAGACTCCGTGTCTATCCCGGCCAAGCCACAACAAAATTCAATCGGATCGCTTGAACATTGTTCCAGTTCCGTTGAAAGCCAGTGCGTGAACTGGCGTAAAGCTGATAGCTGACGAGCCGCGCTGTCGGAATCAGGCTGTCATCTGACTGATATACGAATCAAGTCAGGGTCTTGACCGCTATTGGCAATGCTCGCGCAGGTCCATCCAACAACCCGTATGAACAGCGATATTCCGTTCTCGCCACATGACGACAACAGGTTCTACCAGGGTGTGGTCGCGACCTGGGTGGCCAACGCCCTCCAGGCGGTCAATTTCCTCGGCGACCGCTTCCTGAGACAGTCGCATCAGATATCGACCGCGATCGAGGACCTTTACCGGCACGCGATGGACAGCGCCTTCTCGGCAAAGGAGTCCTTTCTCGTCACCGGCGCGCCGCACGCCTCCGCGTACTACCCGCGCGATTTCGCCTGGTTCTATCCCGATGTTCTCGATCCCGAAACCATCATGGATTCGCAGGATGCTATCAGGCGCGTGCGCCTGCTCGAGAAGAGCGTCCGGCTGATGCTGGAGGCGGTGCGCGCCGACGTCGTCACGACGACCATCGTGCCGGCCGGGCGGGCTCGCTATCTCGGCGTGAACTATTTTTCGCGGCCCTCGGATACGCTGCTCGGCATTCTTGCGGGCCTGCAGCAGATGATCTCTGCCGACCAGCGGCCGTCGTCTTATCTGGCGATGTCGCAATGCGCGCATGCCGGTCGTCTCCTGCTTGTCGAATATGGCGTTGACCTGAAGCGGGCGATCCTGCAACTCGCGAGCGAACTCGAACCGTTCGAGGACGACGGCACCAGGTATCTGCTCTGCGACGTCAACAGGCCTCGTTCCGCCGCCACGGATACCCGCGCCGAACGGCTTCGGTTCGTCACCAATGCCTGCGTCTACACGACGTTTCTGTCGGGCGTGCAGCTCGGGGTCGTCGACGAGGGCGAGTTGACGCGGCTGCTCGGGCGCGACCTCGCGCAATATAAGCGGGAGCTTCTGCGCCTGTTCGGCAAGAACGGCTATGTCAGGCATTCCCTGGATGGCCCCGCGAGCCCACCGGCATCATCCGTTGCCCTGGATTTCGTCGGCGTGCATCAGGGGTTTTGGAATCTGGACGACGCGAGCGAACGCGCTCTGTTCGCGGCCACGACGGATTTGATCATCGCCGAGCCGCGGTTTCGTATCCCCGGGACATTCCATTTCCTGGTGTCGGCGGAGAACCCGCGCAACAAGATGATCCACAAGATCGCGGCCCCGGCCTACCAGGGCCGCTCGTCCTGGCCGACCTTCAACGTCGAATTTGCGGATCGCATGCTCGACTATGACACGCATTCAGGCAGCGATATCTATCGCACCTGCGCCCAGCGGATACTGAAGGACATTCGCACCGCGACCGAGGTCCACGGCGGATATCAGGAGCTGATCTCGGAGCAGGGGTTGAAGTATCGCACCTGGGCCTATAAGGGCGCGGTGGCGCACTCCTGGTTTCCGCGCTTCCTCTCGGTCTGGCGAAGGGCATATGGAACGCCGCTGCTCCATTGGAATGAGGAGAGCGTGGACTCATGAATGCTCAGCGGCCCCGATATTGGCATTGTTACCTGATCAGTCATTCACGCTGATGTCCGTAAAAAGGAACCCTGCTGGCGTCTTGGTAAAGACGAAGATGTCCTCGCCGCAGAAGATGAAGTAAGTGTCATTGTTCTCTTCGCGATCGTAGACGGCCTTGCTGCGCTGGATACACGCGCGATTTTTCGCCGTGAAAAAGGTCGTATAGGTCTTGGCGCGAAATTGCGCGGCGTCGCGAATGGCGCTGTCGTTCATGAACGGCAATCGCGTCATACCGGCGACGGCGGCGGAATCGTTTGTCTTCAGCGCCGCGCGAAACTTCTCGATGAAGCCATCGAATTCCGTCTGCAAGGCAGGAGAAGCGACGGCTTTCTTCGGCGCCGCCTGGGCGACGGCTGGAGCAAGGTTCACGAGAGCGGCTGCGAGCATAATTCTGAGCAAAAATCGCACGAATTGGCTCCGTTCATCAACAAATCAAGGTCTTTCGACCGATCCAAATCCACGGTGTTCTGTTGCGTCACGGGCTTTTCTGGTTCAACGGCGCAGCCTCGACCCCGCCCGGGCACGGACCAACAGCATTTGCCGGAAATGAGTGGAGTTGCGCGGGCGATTCAGTCAGGCGCCATCACGTCTTAGGGGGCGCGCATCGCCTGCCGCAAGGTTCGTCCCACGTCTTGCGATGATGACAATATACACCTGATTTGCCCGACGGGTCAAGAACAATTTCGTAAAATCAGCAGTCGCTCACCGCCGCCGATTTTCTACTGTGCATGGGGTTGTTTTCAACTCCGTCGTCCACGCCAATGTCCTGAGCAACACATGAGCCAGATTGTCGCGCCTTGTCGGCGAGGCGTGACTTATTCGGCCGCCTTCGCGGTCTTGCCAAAGATCCGGCTCGGTGCCGGGAAGCCGCAGGAGGTGCCGTCGGTGACCTTGACCTCATCCTCCCAGGGCAGGCGGTAGGTGCCGGCGACCATGTCCTGCATGAAGGTGTAGGGGCAGTCCATCGCGCCGCCCTTCACCGCGACATAGCCGCGGTGCCAGAGCTGATAGATGTTGTTCTCGACGCCCCAGTTGACGCGGGCTTCGCGCACGAGGTCGGGGCGCACCTCGGCGGTGATGATCTCGTCGGCTCGCCCTGTCGTGCCGTGAGCGAGCACGCTGCCGTCAAAGTTCACGATCATGCCTTCGCCCATGGAATCGAACGAGCCGTCGGAGCCGCACATGCAGACGTTGGCTGTCACCATCAGGTTCTGGAACGAGTTGGCCTGATTGGTGAAGCGCCAGGCCTCGCGGATCGGCGCGGTGTAGCCGGCGGTGCGGATCATGATCTCGGCACCCTTGTAGGCGCATTCCCGCGCCATCTCCGGGAACATGCCGTCATGGCAGATGATCAGCGCGATCTTCGCGCCATTCGGTCCGTCGATCACGGGAATGCCGATGTCGCCCGGCTCCCACGGCTCGACCGGAATCCAGGGATGCAGTTTTCGGTAGTAGAGCTTGATCTCGCCATGGTCGTCGATGATCAGGCCGGAATTGTAGGGGTTGCCGTGCGGGTTGAACTCCATGATGGAGAAGCAACCCCAGATCCTGTTGTCGATGCAGGCCTTCCTGAAGGCGGCGACCTCGGGCCCGTCGAGCCGGCACATGATCTCGGGATTGGTGTCCATCGAGAGCCCGTGCAGCGAATATTCGGGAAAGACCACCAGGTCCATCGTGGAGAGATTGCGCCGGGCCTTGCCGACCATCCAGACGATGCGTTCGGTCTGCCGGGCGAGATCCGCCTTGGTCACGACAACAGGCAGTTGCAACTGCACCAGACCGATCACCACGCCATTGGGCGATTTGTTCAGTCCGCCAAGGCCGTTCATGGGCAGCTCCCTCAGTGAAGTTGGACGCGGCGTCTGTGCGCGCTCGGATGTGGCCAGGAAGCAAATCCGATTTTGGTAAGGAGCAAAAGACTATCTTTCAGGCAGGAGCCGCACGATGACAGCGACGGGTCCGCCGCCGGGAGGTCCCTGATGCTCGGCGCCGCCTGATACATAGACCGCCCCGGTGCCCGCGAGCCCCGCGATCAATCCGCCAACTGCGGCGCGTGCGTGCCGCGTGGAGCTGATGTCGGTATCCTCCAGCATGGTGTGACGAAACCCGCGGACTGTGCCGCTGGGCGAGGCTTCCGCCTTGGCGAAGATATTGACGAGCTCGCGTCCCGCACCCGGTTCGGAACTTGCGGGAAGGCCGACGCTCTTCAGTGCGTCGATGACAGCGGCGGCGTCGATGGCGTCGTCCATCACGGTGTGCCCGATCTCATATGGGCTTGCTGATGTGTCCGAATTGCCGAGCACGATGACGACGTTGTGCATCAGCTCAATGCCTGCGGACGTCGAGGCGACTGATGAAAACAGATCGTAACGACGAAGGACGTCCTCGTCGCGAACCGGGTCCTTGATCTCGGCAAGCGCCACGGCGACGCCGAGCGCGGATGCGCCGCGCGAATAGGCCATCGATGTGTAGGCGCTCGTCGTCGCGGGCTTGTTGCCGCGCGCGACGGCTGCTTCCATCCGCTCGCTCGTCAGCAGCGGGCACTTGATCTGAACGAAGTGAACGTCGCGTGGATCGGTGATCCCGGCGTCGGCCATCGCTGCCGTAATCGCCTTTGCCGTTTCCTGAATCTGCGCGCTGCGTCCGAGCTCCTCGGGCAAAAAATCCCGCGTGTGCGCCATGCCGATGCTCAGGCGCTTTCCGGAAATGGTGGACTGGTCAGCGACGCTGCGGCGCGTGAAGACGGTGATGTGCGGGCTCAGCACGCCCTCCGTGCCGCCCGACATCACGAAGGCAATCCGATGCTCGACGGCCGCGGGGGACATGTCGAGATGAGGCGCGAGCGCGACGCAGAGCGCCGATACTGCGTATTCCCGGGTGAAGTCATTGACGCCGCCATTGCCCTCGGTCTTGCCGAGGATCGCCAGGATCGATTTCGGATCGATCCTGCCTTCGGCGATCAGGCCGAGCAGACCAGAGACATCCCCCGGACCCTTGGTGGCGATACGAACGACATCGACGGCTGTGGTGCGCATTCTGTTCCTGTCACACATTCCTCGTCCGAAGAAAAGACCGGGTGGAGGGCCGGGCGCCGCCCATTAAGGCGCCGCTTGCCTCAAATCTCGCCTTGACGCCGAAAATCAACGGATGTCAGACTTATGACATGAAGGCAGCAAAGAGACGCGAACCCAGTCTGCGCGACGAATATGCCGAAATGACGCGGCAGCGCATCGTGGCCGCGTTCGTCGAGACGCTGGAGGACGAGGCCGCCGACGAGGTCTCCATGGCCGCCGTCGCCAAGCGCGCGAAGGTTGCCGAGCGGACGATCTATCGCCACTTCAAGACCCGCGCCGAGCTTTTCGAGGCTGCCGGCGAGTGGATCGAGGACAACGTCTTCAGCTACATCCCGTTCACGTCGCCGGACGAGCTGCCGGGCATTTTCCGCAAGCTCTGCAAGAGTTTTGATCAGCATCCGCATCTCGCCCGCGCGATCGCAATGACGCGGGTCGGCCGCCGCGTGCGCGCGGGTTTCCGGCGGCACCTGATCGATCAGCACCGCAAGGCGATGGCGCCGCTGGCGAAGCATCTCAGCCCGAAAGAAGTCCGCCAGGCCGAGGCGCTCGCGAGCTATCTCAACAACGTGCTGGCCTGGAGCGCACTGCGCGAGGATTTTGGCATGTCGAGCAATGAGATCGCCGATGCGATCGAATGGGCGCTCTCCACACTTCTGAATGATGTTCGAAAGCGCGATGCGGCCGCGGCCAAGCAACGGGCAGGCAAGAGCGGCAAGCCACAGCGGAGGCGTCCTGCCGCTGCGCGGGAGCCGGCATGAAATGGAGCGGGCTATGACATCCCCTGACAGGCTGCCGGACGATCTCATGATCAACGCCGCCGACGAGGTCCGCATCCGCCAGGATCTCGTGCTGACGGCGCTCGGCCGCCGTCCGGCCGATCGCAGTCTTCGGGTCGGCCGGCTGCTCGACGTGCACAGCCGGAGCTGGAGCGAGGATCAGGAGATCGTCTTCAAGGGCCGTCGCATCGCGTGGGTCGGTCCGGCCGGCAGCTACCCGGGCGAGGTCCGCGAGCGCGTGCATCGGCCCGATCTCGCCGCCGTGCCGGGCTTCGGCGAGGTGCACAAGCACATCGAAAGCTCGCATTTGACCCCGGAATGGGAAGCCGCCCTGGTGCTGCCGCATGGCAATACCTGGACCTGCGAGGCGAGCCACGAATTTTCCAACGTCAACGGGCCGCGCAATCTCGAGTTCTGGTTCGAGGCGCGCCGTCGCGGATCGCCGCTGAAGATCTTTCCGCAGCCGGGATCGGCGGTGCCGCCGACGGCCTATGAATGGGGCGGCGGCTGGTATGGCCGCGAGGAGCAGGCACGCTTCATGGCCGAAAGCCTGATGGTCACCGGGCTCGACGAGGTGATGGACTGGCCTGCGGTCTGGAATCCGGAAAATCCGTCCTACAAGCGGCTCTGGGGCATGATCGAGGCGACCTTTGCGGCCCGCGGTGTCGTCGAGGGTCACGCGTCGGGCCTGCGCGATCTTCCAGAGATCAACGCTTTTGCGGCCGCTGGCCTTGCGTCCGACCACGAGGTGCAGACGCCGGAGGAGACCTGGGACAAGCTCATCCGCGGCCTCTTTGTCGAGCTGCGCATCTACGCCATGCCGGAGATCGTGTCCTGGCTGCTCGCCAAGGGCTTGCAGGACTGGTCGCAGATCGCATTCACGACCGATGATCGCAGCGCGAGTCATACGCTCGAGCTCGGCGCCAGCGACCACAACGCAAGGGTCGCGATCGAGGCGGGCCTCGCGCCGGAGATCGCCATCCAGTGTCTCACCATCAATCCGGCGCGGCACATGCGTCTGACGCCGTTCGTCGGCAGCTTGGCGCCGGGACGTTTTGGCGACGTCGTGCTGCTGTCTGACGTGGCGAAGCTCACCATGGCGGAAGTGTGGGCCGATGGCGTCCAGGTCTCCGAAGGCGAGTGCTATCTCGGCGAGGTGCCGAAAATCCAGTGGCCGGACTGGGCGACGAAGACCGTCAACATCAAACGCGCGATCAGGCCTGAGGATTTCGAGCTGCCGGCTTTGCCGGGCCGCACCACGATGAAGGCGGCCGTGATCCGGCCCTTCCACTGGCATCCAGATTTCTACACCCTCGAGCTGCCGGTGCGCGACGGCGCCGTGCAGCGCGACGAGAGCGAGTCCATCACCAAATTCGCGATCGTCGATCGCTTCTCGGGTGAGGGGAAGGTGGCAAAGATGTTCTGGCGCGGCTGCGGGCCGCGGACGCCTGACACGGCAGTCGCCTGCTCGGTTGCGCACGACAAGCACAACATCTGGGTGGTCGGCTCGTCCGATGCGGCGATGGCGAAGGCGGTCAATGCGCTGGTCGGGCTGCAGGGCGGATGGGCGCTGGTACGCGAAGGCGAGCTCGTCGCCACCGTTCGCTTCGAGGTCGGCGGGCTGATGAGCTGCCGCTCCGCGCAGGCGCTCGATGCAGAGATGCAGGCGCTCTATGCCGAGGGGCGCAAGGTGGACTGGATGTACGAGCCGACCTTCCGGCCGCGCTGGTATCCGGGATTCCCTGAAAGGTTGATGTTCGCAACGCTGACCTGCGCGCCCTGGAGCTGGGTGCTGGTGGCGCCCTGCGAGCAGGCCCCGCTCGGTTTCATCAATGTGCAGACGGGTGAAGCGCACCCTGTGGTGTGGTGAGGGAGTAAACGCGATGAGCGAGATGACGCCGCAGGCGGCTGCCGCCGAGATTGCATCAGGTCCCGTGTCGGATGCGCCACCGAGCGCACTCGACCGTATCTTCCGCCTCACCGAGCGCGGCACCAGCGCCAGCCGCGAGGTGATGGCCGGCGCGACCACCTTTGCGGCAATGGCTTATATCATCGCGGTCAATCCGGCCATCATGTCCAATGCGGGAATGGATCGCGCCGATCTCGTCAGCGCCACGGCGCTGGCTGCGATCGTCGGCTCTGTCATGATGGGGTTGTGGGCCAACCTGCCGCTCGCAGTTGCGCCGGCGATGGGCTCCAACGTCATCTTCACCTACGTGATCGTCAAGCAGATGGGGATGCCCTGGCAGGGCGCGCTCGCCATGGTCGCCTTCACCGGCGTGCTGTTCCTGATCCTCAGCCTGTCGAAGCTGCGCGAGCGCGTCGCCAAGGACGTGCCGGAAGCGCTGAAGATCGGCATCCAGGCGGCCGTCGGCACCCTGATCGTCTTCATCGCGCTGCGCGGCGCCGGATTCGTGGTGCAAAACCCGTCGACCTACATCGCCATGGGCTCGTTGCGTAGTCCGCCGGTGCTGCTGACGCTTTTTGGTCTCTTGCTCACGCCGGTGCTGGTGGCGAGCCGGGTGCCGGCTGCGCTCATCCTTTCGATTGCGGCGCTGACGCTGATCGGCTTCTTTGTCCCGGGTGCGAACGGCAAGATGGTCACCTCGATGCCCTCAGCTGTCATGTCGTGGCCGCGCTGGCCGACGAGCACCTTCATGGCGCTCGATGTCGGATATCTCTTCAGCCATTTCGTGGTGGCGCTGCCGCTGCTGTTTTATTTCCTTTGCGCCGAGTTCTTCTCGACTTTGGGCACGCTGATCGGTGTGACCGGCGCTGCCAATCTGCGCCGGCCCGACGGCTCGATTCCGAATGCCACGGCCGCCTTTGCCACTGACGCGACGGCCTCCATCGTCGGTCCGCTGCTCGGCACGTCGGTCGTCACGGCCTATATCGAGTCCATCACCGGCGTGCAGGCGGGCGGACGGACCGGTCTCACCTCGCTGACGGTGGCGGCTTTCTTCTTCCTGGCGCTGTTCTTCTGGCCGATTTTCATCATCATCCCGGCGCAAGCGACCGCGCCTGCGCTGGTGCTGGTCGGCGTGCTGATGATGCAGGGGCTCGCCCGTATCGACATGACCGATCTCGGCAATGCGGTGCCGATCGTGCTGACCCTGCTTGTCACGGTGCTGACCAACAACCTCATCAACGGCATGGCGCTGGGCACGCTGTCTTACATCGCGCTGGAGGTGACGGTCGGGCGCCGGTCACAGATCCCCGCGATGGTGTGGGGGCTCGGCGTGGTGTTCGTCGCTTACGCGATCGTGATCGCGCAGATTTTTTGAGGTGCTTGGGCGCATTACGCCGCAAGATCAAGCAGGCGGCACGATCCGCGCACGAGCACGCTGCGTCCGGTTGGCGTCAAAAGCGGGAGACCGTCGCTGACAGCAACAAGACCGAGCTTGGCGAGGTCTTCGACCATGTAGGTCTTCACGTGACGATCGCTGAGAGCGTGGCGGCGAAGCGCTTTCAGGGCTTCCCATTGATCGGGCGAGAGATCGTAATCGACGTCGATATTCATGCTGCCTCAAAAAATCAGGCGATGGTGCGCACCAGTTAACGGCGCTGCGTGAAGACCATGCGACGACATTGAGTCGGGAATTCGATAGGTGTTTAGAACGTCTCTTCACAAACTGTCGCAGGTCATTGCGCCACAATATTTAAGACCGAAAACGCGCGATTTTCGTCCCGCTCTCGTGATCACCATTTGATGATTTGCAGGTGATGTTGCGTCTGCGAATGCCGCAGTGCACGGGAAGGATGGCTGTCACATTCCGCGCTGCGTAGTGCACAGGAAAATCTGACGAGCCCTTCAAGACTCTGTTACTCTGATTCGCAGGGAATGGGCTTCACGCGGCAGGAGTGGAGTGCATGAACAGGCTGGTGGAAATTCGCAGCCAGGAATCGTTTTGCCGTGAACGCGCGGCGCTGGATTCCGATCGGCGAATTTTCTGGCTCGCGCAGGCCGAGGAATGGGAGCAGCGCGCGCTCGACGAAATCGCCCATCACTTTCGGGAATGCAATCTCGCTTACGCCCAGTTGCGCGCCTGAGAGGCGGTTACTGATACGTCGCCACGATGTCTGATACGGCCCGCTCGAGCTGTTGTGCCGTCGCGCATTGGCGCACGACGGTGCAGAACGTCGCGTAGCGCGGCATCTCCGAATCGCCAAAGCCCCAGGCGAGGCGGCCTTCCGGATTGAGCCAGACCAGGCGCTTCGAACGCTCGGAAATACGCTTCAGGATATCGGCGCGCGGATCGAGGTTGTTGCTGCGGGCATCGCCCAGCACGATCACCGTGGTCTGCGGCGTCAGCAGGCTCATGAAGTCATGCTCGAAGTCTTCGAGCGAGGAGCCGTAGTCGGATGAGCCGAAGCCGACCTTGGACATGATCTCGGCCATCGCAGCATCGGGCGTCTTGGACTCCAGGATGTCGCTGACTTCGATCAGATGCGAGGAGAACGCGAAGGAGTGGACGTCGTCGACCACCTCGTGGAGGGAGTGGATCAGGAGCAGGAAGAAGTCCGAGACTTTTGCGACCGAACCGGAGACGTCGCAGATCGCCACGATCTTCGGTCGATCGCGATGCTTGCGCTTCCACGCGGTAAGGAAGGGGATGCCTCCCCAGGCGGCATTGCGGCGTAGCGTCCGGCGCACGTCGAGATGGCCGCGGCGCTGACGCTTGCGTGGCTTCGAGTAGCGTTCGCGCAGCCGCCGCGCGATCTGGCGGATGAGGTTACGCATCTGCTCCACCTGCCGCGGTTCGATGCGAGCGAGCGGCGCGTTGCGCAGGATCTCGTTGCGCAGGTTCTCTGCTTCCTCGCGCGCATAGAGCGCGAGGCCTTGCGAAACCGTGTCGCGCACGGCCTCACGCAGGCCGTCGAGTGCGGCGCGGAGTCGTTCCGCGAGCGACGGGTTGGTCGCAGCGAGGTTGTCGAGATCGTCGCGCAGGCGCTGCAGGCCCATGGCGTCGAGGATACGGGTCGAAAAGATTCCGCGCTGGGTCGAGTAGCGGATGTCGGAGAGTGATGCCGCCGACGAGGCATTCGCGAGCGCGGCGGCGAGGGCGTTACGATCCTGCGAGAGGAGCATCTGTGCGAGTGGTCCCAGGGACTCCTGGGGCTCGCCGCTGCTCGCGTCGCTGGAACCTTCCGACGAGGGTGGTTGATTGTCCTGATTATCTTCTTGCGGGGCGTTGTCGTCGTTGGCGGGCTGCTCCTGCTGCGGCTCCGGCTGGCTGAAGAACAGGTCGAAGCAGTCGCCGAGCGCGAGTTTCTCGTCCTGCGACTTGGCCAGCGTCAGCAGCAGCGTGTCGCGCAGAACGTCCCGGTCGGAAAAGCCGACCTGGGAGACCGCGCGCATCGCATCGATGCTTTCGGCCGGCGAGACGTGAACGCCGACGCCGCGCGCAGCCCGAAAGAAGCGATGGAGGTTCTCCCGCATCCCGCTCAGCCAAAGACGTTGTGACGCGCCGCTTTCGCAATGAAGGTCGTGACCTGAGGCAGTGCCGCCTCGATATCGGCCTCGTATTTCAGGAGCACGTTGAGGGTGTCCTTGACCATCTCGGTGTCGAGCTCGCCGGCCTGCAACAGGACCAGCACGCGCGCCCAGTCGATGGTCTCGCTGACCGACGGCAGCTTCTTCAGGTCGAGCGTGCGGATCTCGTGGATGAAGCCGACCATCTGCCGGCGCAGGTTCTGCGAGATGCCGGGCACGCGGCTCTCGACGATGCGCTCCTCCAGCCTCTGCTCGGGAAAGCCGATATGCAGATGCAGGCAGCGCCGCTTCAGTGCGTCGCCGAGATCGCGCTCGCTGTTCGAGGTCAGGATCACCGTCGGCGGTGCGATCGCCGAGATGGTACCAAGCTCGGGGAGCGTGACCTGGAAGTCGGACAGGATCTCCAGCAGCAGCGATTCAAACTCGGCGTCGGACTTGTCGATCTCGTCGATCAAGAGCACGCAACCGCCGGGCTGCTCGAGCGCCTGGAGGAGGGGGCGCGGCTCGACGAATTCCTTGGAGAAGAACACGTCGCCAAAGGTGTGGAGTTGGTCGAGGGCCGCGTGCAGCGTCTGCGCGCCGCCGAGGACCTCGCCGAGCTTGTCCTTCAATATCTGGGTATAGAGGAGCTGTTTCGCGTATTTCCACTCGTACAGTGCCTTGGCTTCGTCCAGGCCCTCATAGCATTGCAGACGGATCATCTTCAGGCCGCGCCAGGCGGCGATCGCCTTGGCGAGCTCGGTCTTGCCGACGCCCGCGGGGCCTTCGACCAGGATCGGCTTCTCGATCTGCTGAGACAAATAAACGGCGGTCGCGATCTGCCGGCTCGCGATGTAGCCTTGCGCGGCGAGGCCGCTCTCCACTGCCTCGATCGCGGTCGAGGGCTTCTGATTAGCCACGAATGGCGCTCCCAAATGGTCTTGCTTGAGGCTTGTTCTGCCTGCGTTCCCGGCAAAGAACAAGTCTCGTTTGGGAGGAACAGACCTGCGCGGGTGCGAGCTATTTCCGTTTAACGCAAATACCGCCGGAGCCCGCGCGGGCAATCAGTGACGAAGCAATTCGGGCTTGCGAATGGTCTGCCTGACCTCGCCGCCGCAATCGGCGCATTCATAGATGAAGTCGATCTTGGCGAGACTCCAGTGCGGCTCCACTTCGCGCACATACATCGGCAAGAACCCCATGCACGACGGGCAAATCACGGGAGCGATTTCGATGTCGTGGTGATGCTGAACATAAGCGGGCATCTCGGCTCTCCTTCGCAGGCAACCACCAACCCCGCGCAAAGCCTATGTCCGACCGCCAAATCCGCGTCATCAACTCTTTCGAACAGAGGCGGAACGGCCGCCGTTTGTCGTTTGCTGTGACATTCTTGTTACGTCTCTGTACTGTAACGGGCGGACTAAATGCCTATTTCACAGCGCATCCGGTCGTCCGACCATATCCAACAATAAGGGAGCAACGCCCATGACGCATGCCATACGTTTCCACAAACCCGGCGGTCCGGAAGTCCTGGTCTGGGAGCAGGTCGAGGTGGGTAAGCCCGGTCCCGGCGAAGCGCGCATTCG
This sequence comes from Bradyrhizobium guangdongense, assembly GCF_006483445.1. Lineage (GTDB taxonomy): Bacteria > Pseudomonadota > Alphaproteobacteria > Rhizobiales > Xanthobacteraceae > Bradyrhizobium > Bradyrhizobium guangdongense_A. The sequence goes on from NZ_PPPT01000107.1 coordinate 37,268, forward strand.
TCACACCGCGGTCGGCCTCAACTTCGTGGACATCTACAACCGCTCCGGACTTTATCCGGCGCAACTGCCAAGCGGGCTCGGCAGCGAAGCCGCTGGCGTGGTCGAGGAAGTCGGCGCAGGCGTGACCGATTTGAAGGCCGGCGACCGCGTCGCCTACGGCGCGTCGCCGCTCGGTGCCTATTCCGAGGCGCGGCTCATTCCCGCCGACCGTCTGTTGAAGATTCCCGAGGGTGTCGACGACAAGACCGCGGCAGCGATGATGCTGAAGGGACTGACGACGCAATATCTGATCCGGCAGACCTATCGCGTGAAGGCCGGCGACACCATTCTGCTTCATGCCGCGGCCGGCGGCGTCGGCCTGATCCTGAGCCAATGGGCAAAGCATCTCGGCGCGACCGTAATCGGCACCGTCAGCAATGACGAGAAGGCCAAGCTCGCCAAGGCGCATGGCTGCGACCATGTCATCATCTACACGCGCGAGGATTTCGTGAAGCGCGTCGACGAGATCACCGGCGGCAAGAAGGTGCCCGTAGTTTATGACTCTGTCGGCAAGGACACGTTCCTGAAGTCGCTGGACTGTCTTGCGCCGCTCGGCGTCGCCGCGTTGTTCGGCCAGTCCTCCGGCGCGGTCGAGCCGCTCAATCTGGGCCTGCTCGCGCAGAAGGGTTCGCTCTACGTCACCCGGCCGACGCTGTTCACCTACGCGGCCAAGCGCGAGGCTTTGGTGTCGATGGCCAATGAGCTGTTCGCCGTCGTCAAATCAGGCGCGGTCAAGATCGAGGTGCACCAGACCTATGCGCTGAAGGATGCCGCGAAGGCGCATGCCGATCTCGCCGCACGCAAGACCACGGGTTCGACGGTATTCCTCGTGTGATGCCGGTTGACTGGCGCGGGCCCAGCGAGGGCTCGCGTCAGGTCTGTTCGTGCTTCTTCAGGTCGCGCGCGTGGTCGAGGCGGATTGCCTGGAGATCGATCTCATCTGGAGGAATCTCGGGGAGGGCGGCCTCGGCGAGGATGTCTTCGGTCACGTCGGCGACCGCACCATCGGCGATCTCGTGGATGAAGGAGATGTTCCGGTACTCGCCTGAGGCGATGCGGGAAATCACCTCCCGCCGGGTCACCTCGGGGTCGACGATCGCCTCACGGCCGCGACGGCCATAATCGATCATCACGACGAAATACTGCATCGAGATTTCTGCCCTGCCT
>NZ_PPPT01000108.1 GCF_006483445.1 Bradyrhizobium guangdongense
CCGCCGCCCGCCAGCACGAAGGCCGTCGGCTTTGGCGAGCGAACATGATCGATCACGGACAAGACGCGCGACGCTCCCCCTGCTCTCGCGTTGCAATAGAGTCGCGAGGTTTTGGGAGCAGGTTATAGCAGCGCGCGCTGAAGGCGAGCCAATAACAAAGTTGGGGAGTGAGGCGACGCGGTGCTGGCCAAACTCACCGCCGTCGTCCCGGGGAAGGCCGGGACAACAGGGAGATTGATCGCGCCAGCGGAGCCTTACCGCTCCACGAACGCCTTCTCGATCACGAAATGGCCGGGCGTGTTGCCGCTGCCTTCGGCAAAGCCCTTGCCCTCGAACATCACCTTGAGCTCTTCGAGCATGGCGGGGCTGCCGCACATCATGACGCGGTCGGTTTCGATGTCGAGCGGGCCCTGGCCGATGTCCTCGAACAACTGGTTGGAGTTGATGAGATCGGTGATGCGGCCGCGATTGCGGAACGGCTCGCGGGTCACGGTCGGATAGTAGACCAGCTTCTCGGACAGCAGCGGCCCGAACAGTTCGTCGTTCTGCATGTTGGCGACGAGCTGCTCGCCATAGGCGAGCTCGGAGACCTGGCGGCAGCCGTGCACCAGCACGATGCTCTCGAACCGGTCATAGACGTCCGGGTCCTTGATCAGGCTCGCGAACGGCGCAAGGCCGGTGCCGGTCGACAGCAGCAGCAGGCGCTTGCCGGCGATCAGGTTGTCGGTGATCAGCGTGCCGGTCGCCTTGCGGCCGACCAGGATGGTGTCGCCTTCCTTGATCTTCTGGAGACGCGAGGTGAGCGGGCCGTCCTGCACCTTGATCGAGAAGAACTCGAGCTCTTCCTCGTGGTTGGCGCTCGCCATGCTGTAGGCCCGCAGCAACGGACGGCCATCGACCTCGAGGCCGATCATCGCGAACTGACCGTTCTGGAAACGGAAGCCGGAATCGCGCGTGGCGCGGAAGCTGAACAGGGTGTCGGTCCAGTGCTGAACGGAAAGAACCTTCTCTCGATAGAACGCGCTCATGTGTCTCGATATTCCGAATTGATGCGGGTCTTGAACAAAAGGGTGGCTCTTGAACAAAGGTGCTCTGGCCCCGAAACGGGGTCGCACACCACTGTCATGGCGGATGATTTCGCGTGCGTGATCTACGCCATTGAGACAGATAATCAACCTCGTCCCGGGCGCATTGACACGGCTCAAACGGGCATTTGGAGGCGCGATTTGCAGCACAATTAACGGATTTTCTGCGGAGCGCGCGCAATGGGCAATTTCTTTTCCTTAGCGGGCTCGCGAACAGCACTTAATTTCCATCCCGCTCGCGCAAAATTCATTAAGAATAGCTCTGATTTCTGCCATGGCAGGCCGCTGATTTCCGCATGACGGCGGATTTCGCGCGGATGGAGCGGTTTTGGACATGCCCGAGCGGGTCTTCGTCACGGCGATCAGGCAGTATTGCGCGCGTCACGGCATCGAGATCGACGTGCGGGCGGACGGCTGGCTGATCGCGATGGCCCGCGGCCCACAGCGCCATTTCGCCTTCGGCTACGACATCGGCCTCAACAGTTCGATCGCGCACCGGCTCGCCAACGACAAATCCGCGACTGCTGAGGTGCTGGTCTTGGCCGGCGTACCCTGCATTCCGCACCGGCACTTCATCGATCCAAGACTCGTGCCCGCGCCCGGCGCCGAGGAAACGATGCGCGCCTTGCTCATGGAGCACCCGCAAGGTCTGGTGCTGAAGCCGAACGAGGGAACAGCGGGCCGGCTGGTGATCAGGGTGACGACTGAGCCCGAACTGAGGCTTGCGGTCGAACAGATCTTTAACGCGAGTCAGGCGCTGGTGATCTCGCCCTATGTCGAGATCGAGGAGGAGGTCCGCGTCATCCTGCTCGATGCGACGCCGATGGTGGTCTATCGCAAGGAGCGGCCGTCGGTGGTCGGCGACGGCACCAGAACCATGCGCGAGCTGGCACGCGCGGCCGGGCTCGAGACACGCCTGGGCGAAGTTACCTCCGATCAACGCGAGGCCGTCGTGCCGAACGGCGAGCGCCGCATCCTGACCTGGCGGCACAACCTCGACGCCGGCGCGAAGCCGGTGCTTATCGAGCATGGCGACATTCACGCCGTCTGCGCCGCGATCGCCGTCAACGCCGCGCGCGCCATCGGCATCGCCTTCACCTCGATCGACATTGTGCGCGTGAGCGGGGTGTGGCGCGTGCTGGAGATCAACTCCGGCGTGATGATGGAGGCACTCGGAAAGCTCTACCCGGAGCTCGCGCATGCGACGTATGGCGCGGCGCTGGATCGGGTGTTTGGCGAGCCGCACGGACGCTAGTCCGTCACCCTGAGGTGCCGGAGCGAAGCGGAGGCCTCGAAGGGCGACGGGCAGCAGCGGGGCTGTTCATCCTTCGAGGCTCGCTCCGCGGTGCACTTGCACCGCGGAGCGAGCACCTCAGGATGACGGTTTACGCTCCAATTTAATTATTCGCGCTCGCCGAATCATCCATCGCCTTGAAGGCTTCCTCGAGTTGCAGCGAGATCGGCACGTTCAGCCGTTCGCCGGTCGGAAGCCGCGCGGTGAACCATTTGTTGTAGAGCGGCACGAGATCGCGGTTGGAGCCGAGCTTGCGGAAGGTGCGCTCGACCACGGCCGACAATTGCGGCTCGCCCTTGCGGAACATGATGCCGTAGGGATCGTAGGACAGATAGTCGCCGACGACGCGGAACTTGTCCTGGGCCTTGTGGCGGACGATCAAACCGTAGAGCAGGATGTCGTCGGTCGCGAATGCATCGGCCTTGCCGTCGGCGAGCATCTGGTACGACTGCTCGTGGTCCGGCGAGGCCACGATGTTGAGGCCGAGCGACTGCTTCTTGTCCACGGCGTGCATCGCCTGCTCGTTGGTGGTGCCCTTGGTCACCACCACGGTCTTGCCCTTGAGATCCTTGACGTCGGCCACAGTGGACGCCTTCGGCACCATCAGCTTGGTGCCGGCGACGAACATCAGCGGCGAGAACGCGACGCGCTTGCCGCGTTCGGCGTTCGCCGTGGTCGAGCCGCATTCGAGGTCGATATTCTTCTGCAGGACCGCGTCGATACGGTCATCCGAGGTGACCTTGACGTATTCGATCTTCAGATTGGGATCGTCGACCTCGACGCCGATCTCCTCCACGATGGCCTCGCAGAGCTCGAGGCTGTAGCCGATCGGGCGGTTGGCCTGATCGAGGAAGGAGAACGGCGGCGAGCTTTCGCGGTAGCCGAGCCGCACGACATGCGCGCTCTTGATGGTCGACAGCGTCGGGCTCAACCCTTCGCTGGCGGTCTGGGCGGATGCCACGGTCGCGAGCAGGCATGCCGCGAGCCACAGGCCACCGGCCGTCAAAGGCCTCCATAATGTCTGGCGCATGGGGCGCTCCTAACCATGGCCCATCGCAGGCACTTCGCCGGGGACCATGTCCGGCGTCACCTGTTCGCCCGGCCCGAGCTCGTGCTCGGGTCCGAGCTCGCCTTCCCACTTCGCGACCACGGCGGTCGCGAGCGAGTTACCGATCACGTTGGTGGCGCTGCGTCCCATGTCGAGGAAGGTATCGATGCCCATGATCATCAACAGGCCGGCCTCGGGGATGCCGAACTGCGCCAGCGTCGAGGCGATCACCACCAGCGAGGCGCGCGGCACGCCGGCCACGCCCTTGGAGGTGATCATCAGGGTCGCGAGCATCGCGAGCTGCGTCGCGAGCGACATCTCGATATGATAGGTCTGCGCGATGAAGATGCTCGCGAAGGTGCAATACATCATCGTGCCGTCGAGATTGAAGGAATAGCCGAGCGGCAGCACGAAGCTCGAGATGCGCGAGGAGGCGCCGAACTTGGTCAACCCCTCCAGCGTCTTCGGATAGGCCGCTTCCGAGCTCGCGGTGGAGAACGCGATCATCAGCGGCTCGCGGATCAGTTTCAGGAGATGGCTGTATCGCGGCCCGATCACGATGAAGCCGACCACCACCAGGATGACCCAGAGGATCGCGAGCGCCAGATAGAAGCCGCCCATGAAGACGACGAGCTTCCAGAGCACGCCGAGGCCGTTTTTGGCAACGGTCGCCGTGATCGCGGCCCAGACGGCGAGCGGTGCGAACAGCATCACATAGCTCGTCACCTTGAGCATGATGTGTGCGACGTCGTCGATCATCGCCAAAATCGGCTTCGAGCGCTCGGGCATCGAGCCCATCGCCACCGAAAAGAACACGGCGAAGATCACGATCTGCAGAATCTCGTTCTGTGCCATCGCGTCCGCGATCGAGGTCGGGATCAGATGGGTCAAGAATTTCTCGATCGAGAAGGCCGAAACCGGCAGGCCGGTCGACTGCCCCGCCTGGGGCAGCGTGCCCGGGAAGTTCGCGCCCGGCTGCAGCAGGTTGACCATGATGAGGCCGAGCAGCAGTGAGATGAAGGAGGCGCTGATGAACCAGCCCATGGTCTTGGCGAAGATGCGCCCGAGCCGCGCACCTGAGCCCATATGCGCGATGCCGCCGACCAGGGTCGCAAACACCAGGGGCGCGATGATCATCTTGATCAGGCGCAGGAACATCATGGCGATCAGGTTGATGGACGAGGCCCAGTCGGCGCGCGTGTCGGGCAGGAAGTTGAAGATCGCGGCACCCATGACGATGCCCAGAACCATCGCGGCAAGGATGTATTGCGTGAACCTGTTCGACATTGCGTACCCCCACATCCACCGGCGCTTCATAGTGTCGCAGTTTTTGACAGTCGGCAACACGCTTGGCGTGCGGCGGCACCCGAGAGATGTTCCCGTTGCGAAATGGAAACAGGCGAACTAGCCTTCATGCAGCGCACAACAAGTGCGGCTTGCTCGTTTTCCGCGCGCGAGCTGCACCAATAATCGCCAAAACAATCGCTAATTGTCAGAGAGGAAAGCCATGAGCGGGACCGTCAATCGCCAGATCCTTCTGGTGGAAAAGCCGAGCGGCAAGCTCGGCCCCGAGCACTTCAAGATGGTCGAAGGCACCGTGCCGGAGCCGAAGGACGGCGAGGCCTTGCTGCGCGTGCGTTACATCTCGCTCGACGCCGCCAACCGCGCCTGGATGCATGGCGCGACCTATCGCTCGGCCGTCGAAGCCAACAGCGTGATGGCGGGCGGCGGCATCGCCGAAGTCGTCTCTTCGAAGGCGCCTGGGCTCGCGGCCGGCGACATCGTGTTCGGCGACACCGGCTGGCAGGACTATGCGGCAGTGCCGGCAAAACATCTCAACAAGATGCCGAAGCTGGAACCGCTCACGCATCTGCTCAGCGTGTTCGGCATCGCCGGCCTCACCGCCTATTTCGGCCTCTTGGAGATCGGCAAGCCCAAGGAGGGTGAGACCGTGGTTGTCTCTGCAGCCGCGGGCTCGGTCGGATCGATCGTCGGGCAGATCGCCAAGATCAAGGGCTGCCGCGTGGTCGGCATCGCCGGCGGTGCGGACAAGTGTAACTGGCTGGTCTCGGAGCTCGGCTTCGATGCCGCCGTCGACTACAAGGACGGCGCGACGTTCAAGGCGCTGCGCGCGGCGGCGCCGAAGGGCATCGACGTCTATTTCGACAATGTCGGCGGCGACATCCTCGAAGCCTGCCTTCCGCAGATGAACAATTTTGGCCGCATCGCCTGCTGCGGAGCAGTCTCGCAATATGACGGCGTGCCGTCAGCGCATGGCCCGCGCGGCGTGCCCGGCCTCATCGTGGTGAAGCGTCTCGTCATGCAGGGCTTCATCGTGATGGATTTCATGAAGCAATACGATTCTGCGCTCGCCGAGCTGCAAGGCTGGGTCAAGTCGGGCAAATTGAAAGTGCAGGAGGATGTGATCGACGGACTCGCGAACACGCCCAAAGCGCTGATCGGATTGCTCGCCGGCGAGAACCGCGGCAAGCGCATGGTGAGGGTCTGACGACATCGTCACGACATCGCTGTGAAACACTAATCTACTTGCGGTAGCGGCCAAAGCGGCAAATGATGGCGTCGCGAGATCCCCTCGCGACGATTGCGCATGCATCATTTTCGGAAGCCTTGAAGCAAATCTTCGGCTGCACCGTAAGGCAGGAATTCACTCAGATGTTCAAGACGTTGAAATGTGTCGCAACGCGAAAGGCGTTGCTGGCGGCGGCTCTCTTCGCAGTTGCAACACCTGCTTTGGCGCAGGCGCCGACCGATGCGCAGAAGAGCGCAATCCGTTCCGCGTGCCGGTCGGACTACCAGTCGCATTGCGCAAGCGTTCCGCCCGGCGGCACGGAAGCGCTGCAGTGCCTGCAAAAGAACATGTCGAGCCTGTCGTCATCATGCCAGAGCGCGGTGCGCGCGATCGAGCCGGCGGCAGTGCCGAAGACCGAAGCCGCCCCGGCTGCGCCAAAGGCGGACACTGCAGCGCCGGCGGCAGAGCCCGCGGCCAAGCCCGCGGCCACCACCGCTGCACCAAAATCATCGACCGAAAAACCGGCGGCCGCCAAGCAGCCGACCAGCGCGGAAGTCTCGGCAGTGAAGAGCGCGTGTCGCTCCGACTATCCCAAGGTCTGCGCGAGCGTGCCGCCCGGCGGCGCGCCCGCCCTGGAGTGCCTGGAGAAGAACAAGGCAAAGGTGTCGGCGGCCTGTGCGAAGGCGCTGGCGGCTGCAGCCGGAGGCGGCGGTGGCGCAGCGACAACAGCCGCGCCTGCGGGCGCGGCGCCCGCTGCAGCCGCACCAGCGGATGCGCCGACCGTGATCGTGTTGCGTCCGTTGCTGCCGCGCGAAGAACTGTTCATCGTCCGCTCCGCCTGCAGCGCCGACATCCGTACGCTGTGCGCCGGCGTCGCGCCCGGCGGCGGCCGCATCATCCAATGCGTCGCGAACCAGGCGGCAAAACTGTCGCCCGCCTGCAAGGACGTGCTGGCACCGTTTGCCGCGCGATAGAGCCATTCGACGCGCGCCGGCAGGTCCGGCTCGCGTCGACTTCCTGGCGCGCGCGTGACAAGATGCCCGCGCCCAGGTTCACCGATACGCCACGTTCCAAACGCCTCCGTTTCGATCACGACAAGACCGGGAGAACAAACATGCGTTCATTCCTGCTGATCGCGTCAGCGATCCTCGCCTTCGGCGCGACCATGGTCGTCGAGGCAACCGATGCCAATGCCGTGGTGTGCGCCCGTGGCGTCTATCGCGCCGGTTGCGCCGGGCCGAACGCGGCCGTCGTGGTTCGCAAGCCGGTGCCGGCCGTGCGGTGCACCACCGTCCTGGTGAACGGCGTCTGGGTCAAACGCTGCGTTTGAGGTGACGGACCGGCTTGCCAATAATTCCTCTGGCGCTAATTGCCGGAGCAGACTAGTCTAGCCCCAGATAGTAAGTATACTGTCAAATAGGGAGGCAGACGTTGCGGATCGCCGTGATCGGCGGAGGGCCTGGCGGGCTCTACTTCGCCTATCTCTGGAAGAGGCGCCACCCCGAGGACCAGGTCGACCTGTTCGAACAGAACCCGGCCGACGCGACCTGGGGGTTTGGCGTCGTGTTCTCCGACCAGGCGCTGGAATTCCTGCGCGCCGACGACCCCGAGACGGTCGACGCGATCGCGCCGCATATGGAGAGCTGGGAGAACATCACGCTCAACCATGGCGGCGACAGCGTCGCCATCGACGGCGTCGGCTTCTCCTCGATCGGCCGACTCGAGCTGCTCAGGTTTTTGCAGCGGCGCGCGCTCGGAACCGGCGTCACCCCGCGCTTCGATACCCAGATCCATTCGGTCGACGAGCTCGCCAGCTACGACCTGATCGTCGCTGCCGACGGATTGAACTCGCAGGTGCGGCGCGCCTACGAGGGCGATTTCGGCACCTCGCTGTCCTACTCGTCGAACAAGTTCGTCTGGTACGGCACCTCAAAACGCTTCGACACGCTGTCGCAGACCTTTGTGAAGACCGACCGCGGCGCCTTCAACGCCCACCACTACCGCTATTCGCCGACCATGAGCACCTTCCTGGTCGAATGCGACCACGCGACCTGGCAGGCCTATGGCTTCGCCTACAAGGACGTCGAGCAGTCCAAGGGCGTGTGCGAGGAGGTGTTTGCCGACACGCTCGGCGGCCGCTCGCTGGTCTCGAACAAATCGGTGTGGCGCAATTTCCCCTGGGTGTGGAACGAGCACTGGTCGTTCAAGAACATGGTGCTGATCGGCGATGCCCTGCACTCGGCGCATTTCTCGATCGGCTCGGGCACGCGGCTTGCGATCGAGGATGCCATCGCGCTGGTGAAGGCGCTGGAATCGGATGCGCATCTGGCGACCGCGCTGCACCGCTACCAGGCCGAGCGCAAGCCGATCGTGCAGAAGCTGGTCAACGCCGCACGCACCTCGGCCTTCTGGTACGAGCATTTTGCCGAGCACATGAAGCTCGACCTGATGGACTTTGCCTACAGCTACATCACCCGCTCCGGGCGGATCGACGATGCGCGCTTGCGCCATATGTCACCCGCCTTCATGGCGCAATACGAGGCTGCGAAGAACGGCGGGAGCGCGGCATGAGCGCTGTTATCAGGGATCAGGTGCCCGCGGACAGCCCGGGCGCGCGCGAGATCGGCTTTGCTCTGCCCGAGCGCTACAACGCGAGCCGCGTGCTGTTCGACAATCTCGTCAAGGGTCGCGGCGAAAGAACGGCGCTGATCGGCCCGGCCGGCACGCGCAGCTATGCCGAGCTCTGCGCGGACGCCTGCCGCTGGGGCAACGGCTTTGCGTCGCTGGGCCTCGAGCGCGGCGATCGCGTGCTGCTGTTCCTGGACGACACGCCGGCCTATCCGGCTGCGTTTTTCGGCGCAGTGCGCGCGGGTTTTGTGCCGCTGCTGATCAACACGCTGACGCCGCCGGACCTGCTGCAATTTTACCTCGCCGATTCCGGCGCGACGGTTGCAGTCGCGGATGCCGAGTTCTGTACGCGATTCAACGCAGAGGCCTGCAAGGACACAGGCCTCCGCACGCTTGTTGTCGTCAATGGTGCCGTGGGCGACAATTCTGCACCGCAGGCCGTCGCAGCCGCCGATTGGCTCGCGCAGTTTCCGGCCGAGCTCGCTGAGGCCGACACGCATCGCAACGAGATGGCGTTCTGGATGTACTCCTCCGGCTCGACCGGACGACCAAAGGGCATCGTGCATCTGCAGCACGACATGGCCTATAGCGAGGCGGCCTTTGCGCAGAATGTCCTGAAGCTCGGACCTGACGACATCTGCTTCTCGGTGCCAAAAATCTTCTTCGCTTATGGTTTTGGCAATTCCGTCACTTTTCCGTTCATGGCCGGCGCGGCGACGCTGCTCTTGCCGGGCCAGCCCAAGCCGGCGACGATCTTCGAAGCGATCGAACGCTTCAAGCCGACCGTCTTCTTCGGCCTGCCGACACTCTACACGTCGCTGACCAAGGCTGACGGCGCCGACAAGACCAACTTCTCCTCACTTCGCATGGCGCTCTCCGCCGCCGAAGTGCTGTCAGCCGAAGTCTTCAACGGCTGGAAGAAGCTCACCGGGCTCGAGATCGTCGAGGGGCTCGGTTCGACCGAGGTGTTGCACATCTATCTCAGCAACAGCCCAGAGAAGAAGAAGCTCGGCGCCGCCGGCCTGCGCGTTCCCGGCTACGAGGTTTTGCTCCGCGACAAGGAGGGCCGCGAGGTCGGCGATAACGAAGAGGGCATTTTGTGGGTGCGCGGCGATTCCAACACGCCGTTGTACTGGAACCGGCCGGACAAGTCGGCCGAGACCATTCGCGAGGAGGGGTGGATTTACACCGGCGACCGCTTCGTCCGCGATAGCGACGGCTTCCATTTCTTCCGCGGTCGCGCCGACGATCTCATCAAGATCTCCGGCCAGTGGGTCTATCCGCTCGAGGTCGAGCTGTGCCTTGCCGATCACCCGGAGATCCGCGAATGCGCGGTGTTTGCGGCGGAGCTGCCGGATCGACGCATGACGCTGAAGGCCGTCGTCGTGATGAATGACCGCGGCTGCGATCAGGGCACGACGACGCGAAAGCTGCAGGATTACGTGAAAGGCAAGCTGCTGCCGTACAAATATCCGCGCGAGGTGATCTTCATCGACGAGTTGCCGAAGACGGGGACGGGGAAGATCGACCGGCAGGCGTTGTTGAGGATGTGAGTGAATAAGGAGCGCACTGCGCAGCCACACTCTCAGTGTCATCCCGGCGAAGGCCGGGATCCATAACCCCAGGGAGTAGTTGTGGTGCGAGATTCTTAGCCACGAGTCTTCGCCAAACTCGATCCTGTGGTTATGGGTCCCGGATCTGCGCGCCGCTCCGCGCGCTTGTCCGGGACGACGAGTTGGCCGTGAGGCGCCTGCTCATCCAATTACGCGACACTGCCCTATCCTGCCTTCCCCAGATGCTCCAGTGCATCCTCCGCGCGCAGCGGCACGCGCGAGGCTTCGTTGTTGAGGTCGACGAGCTGCACCAAGAGCGCCATCAGCGACTTGCGATCGGCTGGCTTCAGCGGCTCCAGCATGCGCGCCTGGGCGCGCTCGACGGCGGGGATGATCTCCTTGAGCAGCGCCGCCCCTGACTTCGTCAAATGGAGCAGCTTGATCCGCTTGTCCTCCGGCGACGGCTTTCGTTCGACATATTGCTTGGCCTGCAGCCGCTCGATGACGCTGCCAAGCGTCGAGCGATCGAAGGCGATCACGGCCGAGAGCCGCGTGGCATCGATGCCGGGATGGGTGTGGATTGCGACCAGCGCTGCATACTGCACCGGCGTCAGATCGAATTCCTTGCACTCCTCCATGAAGATCGACACCGCGATCTGCTGCATGCGCCGGAACAGATAGCCCGGCGCGGCATAGACCGCGTCCATCGTGACCGGAGGCTGTGGCTTACTCGGCATCGGGCTGCCGCTCCGGTGCAGCGTTGGCGAAGGCGGGCAATGCTTTGGCAGCCGCTTCGGCCTTGAGCAGGCGCGGATAGGCTGACACGTCGACGCCGAAACGACGCGCGTTGGCAAGCTGCGGCACCAGACAGAGATCGGCCAGCGTCGGGGCGTCGCCGAAGCAGAACGGGCCAGGTTCGTCCTTTACCAGCGTCTCGCAAGCCGAGAGACCCTCGCGATTGACCCAGGCCGCCCATTCCTGAACCTTATCCTCGGCAAGGCCGAGCTCGCGCAGCCGCGCCAGCACTTTCAGATTTTGCACCGGATGGGTGTCGCAGGCGATCGCCAGCGCGAACGCCCGCACTTTTGCGCGACGCAGCGCGTCCTTCGGCAGCAGCGGCGGATTGGGGTGCGTCTCGTCGAGCCATTCGATGATGGCGACCGACTGGGTCAGCACCGCGCCGGCATCGCTCTCCAGTGCGGGCACCAGGCCTTGCGGATTGATGGCAAGATAAGCGGGCGCGCATTGCTCTCCTTTTCGAAGATGATGCGGCAGATGCTCGGCCGACAGCCCCTTCAGGTTCAGGGCGATGCGCACCCGATAGGCCGCGCTGGAGCGGAAATAACCGTGCAGCTTCATGGGAAGCCTCCCTGTCTGTCATTCCGGGGCTCGCGAAGTGAGAGCCCCGAATGACAGTTTACGACGGCAATCGTCAAGTTGACGCTATCTAGATTGTCAGTATACTGTCAATCTCAAATACGAAACGACCGGAGGCTCGCCATGGAAGCCGTGACTAAGACGCCGGAACGCGAGGCGTTCTACAAGAAGATCGACGGCGAGAATCTCACCGCGCTGTGGACGGTCATGAGCGACCTGATCACGCCGGAGCCGAAAAGCGCCTGCCGGCCGCATCTCTGGAGGTTCGACGTCATCCGCAACTACATGACGGAAGCGGGCAAGCTGATCACCGCCAAGGAAGCCGAGCGGCGCGTGCTGGTGCTGGAAAATCCCGGCCTGCGCGGCCAGTCCAAGATCACGACCTCGCTCTATGCCGGCGTGCAGATGGTGGTGCCCGGCGACGTCGCGCCCGCGCACCGGCACAGCCAGTCGGCGCTGCGCTTCGTGCTCGAGGGCAAGGGCGCCCACACCGCCGTCGACGGCGAGCGCACCGCGATGGAGATGGGCGACTTCATCATCACGCCGTCGATGACCTGGCACGATCATTCCAACGAGACCGATGAGCCGATGTTCTGGCTCGATGGGCTCGATATTCCCATGGTGCAGTTCTTCGACTGCTCCTTTGCGGAAGGCTCCCACGAAGACCAGCAGAAGATCACAAAGCCCGCCGGCGATAGCTTTGCGCGCTACGGCCACAACCTGCTGCCGGTGGATGTGAAGCGGTCGTCGAAGACGTCGCCGATCTTCAGCTATCCCTACGCCCACACCCGCGAGGCGCTGGAGAAAGCGAAGCTGCGCGAGGAGTGGGACGCCTGCCACGGGCTCAAGCTGAAATTCAGCAATCCCGAGACCGGCGACTACGCCATGCCGACCATCGGCACCTTCATCCAGCTCCTGCCAAAGGCTTTCAAGACCGCGCGCTATCGTTCGACCGATGCCACCGTGTTTTGCGCCATCGAAGGCAAGGGCCGCAGCCGCATCGGCGACCAGGTGTTTGAGTGGGGCCCGCGCGATCTCTTCGTCGCACCGAGCTGGCACTGGGTGACACACGAGGCGGACGCCGATGCCGTGCTGTTCAGCTTCTCGGATCGGCCGGTGCAGCAGAAGCTGGATCTGTTCCGGGAAGATCGCGGGAATGCGTAAGGCACGGTGGCAACTACACCGTCATTGCGAGCGCAGCGAAGCAATCCAGAATCTTTCCGCGGAGACAGTCTGGATTGCTTCGCTGCGCTCGCAATGACAGGAAGGCTACCGCCAGTGGAGGAGCCGCGTCTCCAGCAGATTGATCACCTTGCCCACCGCCAGCCCGAACACCGACAAGATCACCACGCCCGCCAAGAGTTGATCCGTCTGCATGAGATTGCCGGCCTGCAGCACGAAGGCGCCGATGCCGTATTGCGCGCCGATCATCTCGGCGCTGACGACGAGCAGAAGCGCAACTGACGCCGTGATGCGGAAGCCGGCGAGGATCGAAGGCAGCGCGCCCGGCCAGATTACCTTCCGCACGATCGTCGCAAACGGCACGTTGAAGCTCTGCGCCATGCGGATGAGATTGCGCGGCACGGCATCGACGCCGCTATAGACTGATATTGCGGTGGAGAAGAACACCCCTAACGCAATGGTCGCGACCTTCGGCTCTTCACCGATGCCAAGCCAGAGAATGAGCAGCGGCAGCAGCGCGATTTTTGGGATCGGAAACAGCGCCGAGATGAAGGTGATGCCGACGCTGCGTGCGACGCGAGAAAGCCCGATGGCAAAGCCGACCGCGACACCGGCAGCGGTCCCGAGCATCCAGCCGGCACCGATACGCAGCAGTGACACCGAAACGTGCTGCCAGAGCGCGCCGGAGACAGCGAGCTCATAGATCGCCTTCGCGATCGCCGACGGCGCCGGCAGGAACAGCGGATTGATCAAGCCGCTGCTGCCCGCGATCTGCCAGACCGCGATGACGACCGCGAGACCGATCCAGCCGCCAAACCGGCTCGACGCCGGCACAAAGCCTGCGCCACGGAAACGCACGCGCCGCGTCGTGGCGTCCTTCGGTGTACCGGCCTGCGCTGCGCGGTCAAGCATGCTGGACCTCGCGCTCGGCATCGATCGCCTCGGTGCGGATCAACGACCACAACTGGTTCTGCAGCTCGAGCATCTTTCCGCGCGCAGCCGCCTCACCGCGTTCGGCGCGGGTCATCGAGATCGAGACCACTTCGCGGATACGGCCGGGCCGGCGCGACAGCACGACGATGCGGTCGGCGAGCCGCACGGCCTCTTCGAGATTATGCGTGACATAGGCCGCGCCCATTGCGCCGTCGGCGAGCAGGCGGACGAAGTCTTCCATCAGCAACTCGCGGGTCTGCGAGTCCAGCGCCGACAACGGCTCGTCCATCAACAGGATCGCAGGCCTCACCGCGAGCGCACGCGAAATGCCGACACGCTGGCGCATGCCGCCGGAGAGTTGCTTTGGATAGGCGGTGCGGAAATCAGTGAGACCCGTGCGGCGCAGGGCATCGTCGACCTGCGCGCGGCGCGCGGCGGCCGAGAGCTGCGTGTGCAGCAGCGGGAATTCGACGTTCTCCTCGACATTGGCCCAGGGCAGCAGCGCAAAATCCTGGAACACAAAAGTCAGCGGATTGAGGCTGTCGGCCGGCGGCGCACCGCGCAGCTCGGCCGCACCCGAGGCCGGCTGCAGCAATCCGCCGAGGATCGACAGCAGCGTGCTCTTGCCGCAGCCGGAGGGACCTACGATCGCCACCACCTCACCGCTGCCCACCGTGAACGACACGTCGTCGAGCACGGCGAGCTCGCCGAAGCGGTGGCTGATGTGGTCGGCGATCAGGTCCATTGGTACGTCGTCTTGCTCCGAAGTCCGTTTGGTCGTCATGCCCGGGCTTGTCCCGGGCA
>NZ_PPPT01000010.1 GCF_006483445.1 Bradyrhizobium guangdongense
TGATGGAAAAAGCGCTCGGTCCCGACAATGCCCTGATTGGAGCGTCGCTGACCAACCTCGGCGCGCTTTATCAGCGCCAGGGCCGCCTGACCGACGCCGAACCGCTGTTCAAGCGCGCGCTCGCCGTCCGTGAGAAAGGGCTGTCGCGCGAGCATCCCGATGTCGGCCAGTCCCTCAACAATCTCGCCACCAATTATGTGAAGCAGGAGCGCTACGCGGAGGCCGAGCCGCTGTTCCAGCGGGCGCTCGCGATCTACCAGAAGGTCGGCGGTCCCGAGCATCCGGCGGTCGCGACGCTGCTCAACAATCTCGGCCAGCTCTATCGCGACCTCAATCGCGACGCGGATGCCGAAGCGCCGATCAAGCGCTCGCTCGCGATCCGCGAAAAGGTATTGGGCGTCGACCACCCCGATGTTGCGCGCTCCCTGAACAATCTCGCCGGGCTCTACGAGCACGAGCAGCGCTATGCCGATGCCGAGCCGCTCTATCGCCGCGGGCTTTCGATTCGCGAGCGTGCGCTCGGCCCCGATCATCCCGATGTCGCGACCTCGACCAGCAATCTCGCTTATTTCCTGCAAGGGTCGGGACGCACGGCGGACGCGCTGCCGCTGGTGCAGAAGACGCTCGCCGGCAATCGCGCGCAATTGCGCGTCGTCCTGCCGGTCCTGTTCGCTGCGCGGCAGCAACAATTGCTGGCTGACGACAAGGCGCTGGACGATGCGCTCGCCGCGATCCAGCGCGGCACGCAATCCTCCGCAGCCTCCGCCGTGAACAAGCTCGCGGTGCGCCTTGCCGCCGGCAGCGACCGGCTCGCCGAACTCGTGCGCAAGGATCAGGATCTTTCGGCCGAGGCCGAGTCACTGGACAAGGCGATCGTCACAGCGGTGTCGAAGCCTGCGGCGCAGCGTGACGCGGCCAACGAGCAGCGCAGCCGGCAGCGTATCGCCGCCATTACGGGCGAGCGGGCCGGCCTGCAGAAGAAGCTCGCCGTCGAATTCCCCGATTATGCGCTGCTCTCCAATCCATTGCCGCTGCAGGTCAAGGAGATCCAGGCGCTGCTGTCGGCCGACGAGGCGATGGCGGTTTATTCGGTGGTGGACAAGGAAAGCTACGTCATCGCGATCACCCGCGAGGGTGTCGACTGGAAGAAGATTCCGATCGGCGCAGATGCGCTCGCGCAGAAAGTTAGCGCCTTCCGCAAGGGGCTCGATGTCGGCAAGGCGCGCGATGCGTCGGGCAAGTCGGGCCTGTTCGATCTCGCGGTCGCCAACGATCTCTATGTCAGCCTGCTCGGTCCCGTGGAGGCGCTGACCAAGGACAAGCGCAGCCTGCTCGTCGTTCCCTCCGGCGCGCTGACGGCGCTGCCGTTCCATCTTCTTGTCACGGAAAAGCCGGAAGCCGCCGTGCCTGATACGCTCGACGGCTATCGCAAGGCGGCCTGGCTGTTGCGGCGTCAGGCCGTTTCGGTGCTACCGTCGGTCGTCAGCCTGAAATCGCTACGTGCCTTTGCGCGCAGGGACCAGAGCGTCAAACCGATGACGGGTTTTGGCGATCCGCTGTTCAATCCCGCGCAGGAGGCGCCTGCGGATCGGCGCGCCGCCGGCAAGGTCGCCGCGCGCGGCGTCGCGACGATCGCCTATACCGATTTCTGGCGCGGCGCGGGTGTCGATCGCGCGCGGCTCGCACAGGCGCTGCCGCAACTGCCCGATACCGCGGACGAGTTGACCTCGGTTGCAAAGGACGTCGGCGCTGCCGATGCCGACATTCATCTCGGCCGCGATGCCAGCGAGACCACGCTGAAGCGCACGCCGCTCGCGCAGTACGGCATCATCTATTTCGCGACCCACGGTCTCGTCGCGGGCGACGTGAAGGGCGTTGGCGAGCCGTCGCTCGCCTTGTCCATTCCCGACCAGCCGTCCGACCTCGACGACGGTCTGCTCACTGCAAGCGAAGTCGCGCAGCTCAAGCTCAATGCCGATTGGGTGGTGCTGTCGGCCTGCAACACGATTGCCGGCGACAAGCCCGGCGCCGAGGCGCTGTCGGGCCTTGCGCGCTCGTTCTTCTATGCCGGTGCGCGTGCGCTGCTGGTCTCGCATTGGGCGGTTGATTCCGAGGCTGCCACGCGTTTGACCACATCGACTTTCGACTTGCTCAAAAGCGAAGCAAAGCTCGGCCGTGCCGAAGCCCTGCGCCGCGCGATGTTAACCTATCTCGACGATCCCTCGTCGCCACGAAATGCCTATCCGGCGATCTGGGCGCCCTTCGCACTGATCGGTGAAGGCGCCGTGCGGTAGGATAATGCGATATTGCGTCGCAATAATTTCGCCTGAAGTGATTTGGTTGCGCGATCATCAGCCGTTTGCGAACAAATCAGTGCTTCGAAAGCGCGACGATTGGCGCGGTCCTTGAATAAACCAAATCGTGCGGGATCAGCTTGGCAAACTTGGCGTTCTTCAAGTAATAGGTCGTCCAGCCGAGGCCGGACGGTTATATTCACGGTCGCCGCAACGAAGGCGCGCTGATCAGACTGCGCCGAGGCAAGCGGGTTCTAGGAGGATTTTTCGTGCAAGAGACGGGCGTGCGCAACGGTGCCTTCGGCGCCGACAAATTCGGCTTAAAGAATCTCAAGCAGGTTCACTGGAACCTGGGCGCACCACAACTCTACCAATATTCGCTCTCCGCCGGCGAAGCGGTCCTCTCGGCCGATGGCGCGCTCTGCGCCGACACCGGTGAGTTCACCGGCCGCAGCCCGAAGGACAAGTTCACGGTGCGCGACGCCACCACCGACAAGAAGATGTGGTGGGGCGGCAACCAGTCGATCACGTCGGAGCAGTTCGAAGCGCTCTATCAGGATTTCCTCAAGCACGCCGAAGGCAAGAGGCTGTTCGCGCAGGACCTTTATGGCGGCGCGGATCCGTCCTACCGGATCAAGACGCGCGTCTTCACCGAGCTCGCCTGGCACTCGTTGTTCATCCGCACGCTCCTGATCCGTCCCGAGGCGATCGAGCTGTCGACTTTCGTGCCCGAGCTCACCATCATCGACATGCCAAGCTTCCGCGCCGACCCCAAGCGTCACGGCTGCAAGTCGGAGAACGTCGTCGCGATCGATTTCGCCCGCAAGATCGTCCTGATCGGCGGTTCCTATTATGCCGGCGAGATGAAGAAGTCGGTCTTCACCACGCTGAACTACTATCTGCCCGAGCGTGGCGTGATGCCGATGCACTGCTCGGCGAATGTCGGCGCCAAGGGCGACACCGCGGTGTTCTTCGGCCTCTCCGGCACCGGCAAGACCACGCTGTCGGCCGACCCGAACCGCACGCTGATCGGCGACGACGAGCACGGCTGGGGCCCGAACGGCGTGTTCAATTTCGAAGGTGGCTGCTACGCCAAGTGCATCAAGCTGTCGCAGGAAGCCGAGCCCCAGATCTATGCTGCTTCGACGCGCTTCGGCGCCGTGCTTGAGAACTGCGTGCTCGACGAGGACACCCGAATCGTCGATTTCGACGACGGCTCCAAGACCGAGAACACGCGTTCTGCGTACCCGCTCGATTTCATCGCCAACGCCTCGCGCACCGGCCGCGCGCCGCAGCCCAAGAACGTGGTGATGCTCGCCGCCGACGCCTTCGGCGTGCTGCCGCCGATCGCAAAGCTGTCGCCCGCGCAGGCGATGTACCACTTCATGTCCGGCTACACCGCAAAAGTCGCCGGCACCGAGCGCGGCTTGGGCAACGAGCCGCAACCGGAATTCTCGACCTGTTTCGGTTCTCCCTTCCTGCCGCTCGACCCAAGCGTCTACGGCAACATGCTGCGCGACCTGATCGCGCAGCACAATGTCGACTGCTGGCTGGTCAACACCGGGTGGACCGGCGGCAAGTACGGCGTCGGCAGCCGCATGCCGATCAAGGTGACGCGCGCGCTGCTCACCGCCGCGCTCGACGGATCCTTGCGCAACGTCGAATTCCGCACCGACAAATATTTCGGCTTCGCGGTGCCGACCGCGCTGCCCGGCGTACCGAGCGAGATTCTCAATCCGGTCAACACCTGGAAGGACAAGGACGAGTTCGACAAGACCGCGCGCGCGCTGGTCGGCATGTTCCAGAAGAACTTTGCCAAGTTCGAAGCCCAGGTCGACGCCGAGGTGCGTGCGGCCGCGCCGGACGTGAAGCTCGCGGCGGAGTAGGGCTTCGTCGCATGGAATTGAGAAAGGGCGGCCGAGAGGCCGCCCCTTTTGTTTGTGGCGCGATCTTTTCGCCGTCATTGCGAGCGCAGCGAAGCAATCCAGAATCTTTCCGCGGAGACAGTCTGGATTGCTTCGCTGCGCTCGCAATGACGCGCTTGTGGAAGCGCCTACGCCTTGAAATACGCGATCTGCGTCGTGGTCGCGAGCAGGCGGCCGTTGGGCGACCACAGCTCCGCGGTCTGATCGCCATAGCTGCGGTGGTAGATCTTTGCGTCGGCGGTGGCGAGCACGCGCGTGATGTCTTCGGCTGCAAGCTCGTCGGCTGCGGTGTGGAAATAGGTCGTCAGCGACACCGTGCCGAACGGCACCAGCTCGCGCCGCGCGTGGAAGATGCGGCCGAAGAAGGCATCCGACATCGACATCAGCGACGGCATGTCGAGCTTGCGCGGCACGCGGTCGCTGATCCAGAGTTTTGAGTAGGTGCTGGCAAGCTCGGCCTGTGGCGGGCCGATCCGCATCTCGCCCTCGACGAAGCGGAATTCATACTGGTTGGCCCAGCTCGCCTTGATCTTTGGGAAGGGCAGCGTTTGCTCGAACGGTGTGGCGTCAGGGAATTTCGCCACCTGATGCGACCAGGACGGGCGGCGCTCGGCAAACACGGCGGTGGCCAGCGTCGCGACCTCGCCGCCGTCTTGCGACAGCTCGACGCACCAATGCTGGCTGGAGCGGTTCGCCTTCACCAGCCGCACGTCGAGGTCGAAGGCGCCCTTCGCGATCGGTGCGCAGTAGTTGACGGTCATCGACAAGGGATCGCCGGCGCGCTCCGGATGCTCGATCAACGCGCGCAGAACCGTCGCGGCGGTGGCACCGCCGAACGGCCCGACGAAGGCCCAATAGTCGTCGCTGGTGTGGCCCTGCCAGCGGCTGTCGCCGGCGGTGACGCGCGTCGCTTCGTCGAAGAGGTGCGGGAGTTTCGCGTGCATTGTTGGTCCTCGATACCGGCCCCATCGTCATTGCGAGCGTAGCGAAGCAATCCAGGATCTTTCCGCGGAGGAACTCTGGATTGCTTCGCTACGCTCGCAATGACGAGCTCTGGGCAACGGTGGTGCGCTATTGCGGCCGAGTCGCCCCGGGGGATGATGGATGTCATATCATCATCGGCCGAGCTTTATTCAATGACGTCGCAGGTAATCTGCGGCTTCCGCGTCGTGGAAAATCAGCCGGTCGCGCCGCGCACGTCGCGTTGCGCCGGTGTGATCGGACGCACCGGCACGCTCCAGATCTCCTCGGCATATTCGCGGATGGTGCGGTCGGAGGAGAACCACGCCATGCGCGCGACGTTGAGGATGGAGGCGCGGGTCCATGCCGGGGCCACCTGCCAACGCGCGTCGACGCTGCGCTGCGCCTCGTAATAGGAATCGAAATCGGCGCTGACCATGTAGTGGTCGAGATAGCGCAGCGCGTGCGCGATCGATTCGAAACGGCCGGGATCGCCGGGCGAGAATTCGCCGAGACCGATCGCGTTGATGGCGCGCGAAAGCTGCGGCGACTTGCGGATCACGTCGGAGGCATCCAGCCCCTGCTTGCGGCGGATCATCACGTCGCCGGCTTCCATGCCGAAGATCGCGATGTTCTCAGGGCCGACATGGTCGCGGATCTCGATGTTGGCGCCGTCGAGCGTGCCGATGGTGATGGCGCCGTTGAGCGCCAGCTTCATGTTTCCGGTGCCGGACGCCTCCATGCCGGCCGTCGAGATCTGCTCGGAGAGGTCAGCCGCAGGAATGATGACTTCCGCGAGGCTGACATTGTAGTCGGGCAGGAACACGACCTTCAGCCTGCCGCCGGTCGCGGGATCGTTGTTGACGACTTCCGCGACGTCGTTGATCAGCTTGATGATCAGCTTCGCGTAGCGATAGCTCGCCGCCGCCTTACCGGCAAAGATCTTCACGCGAGGGACCCAATCGCGGCCGGGATCGTCCTTCATCGCCTGGTACAGCGCGACCGTCTCGATGATGTTGAGAAGTTGGCGCTTGTATTCGTGGATGCGCTTGATCTGCACGTCGAACAGCGCGGTCGGATCGACCTTGATGCCGAGCCGCTCGCCGATCAGCCGCGCCAGCGCGGCCTTGTTGTGCAGCTTCACGCTGCGGAATTTCTGCTGGAAGGCGTTGTCGCTGGCGCGCGCTTCCAGGAGCGTCAATTGCGTGGGATCGTCGAGCACGGCGTCGCCGCAGGCCTCGCGCAGCAGGTCGGTCAGCTTCGGGTTCGCCAGCATCAGCCAGCGGCGAAAGGTGATGCCGTTGGTCTTGTTGGTGATGCGGCCGGGATAGAGATGGTTGAGATCGTGGAACACGGTCTCGCGCATCAGATCCGAATGCATTGCGGAGACGCCGTTGATGCGGTGCGAGCCGACGAAGGCAAGCTGGCCCATGCGCACGCGCCGTCCGCTCTTTTCGTCGATCAGCGAGACCGAGGCGCGGAAGTCGATGTCGCCCGGTGCCCGCGCTTCAGCCAGTGCCAGATGCTGGACATTGATGCGGTAGATGATCTCGAGATGCCGTGGCAGCAGCCGCTCGAACAATTCGACCGGCCAGGTCTCCAGCGCCTCGGGCAGCAGCGTGTGGTTGGTGTAGGAAAGGGTGGCGACCGTGATCTTCCACGCCTCGTCCCAACGGAAATTATGGAGATCGACGAGGATCCGCATCAGCTCGGTGACTGCGAGCGAGGGATGGGTGTCGTTGAGCTGCACCGCGACCTTTGTCGACAGGCTGCGTAGCTGGCCATCCGAGGAGAGATGCCGCTTCACCAAATCCTGCAGCGAGGCGGAGACGAAGAAATATTCCTGGCGCAGCCGCAGCTCGCGGCCCGCGGGGCTTTCGTCGTTCGGGTAGAGGAATTTGCAGATCGCTTCCGCGCGCGCCTGCTCGGACGAGGCGCTGACATAGTCGCCGGTGTTGAAGGCGTCGAGCTTGAGTGGATCGGGCGAGCGTGCCGACCACAGCCGCAGCGCGTTGACGTGCTCGCCGCGCCAGCCGACGATCGGCGTGTCATAGGCGATCGCCTGCACCGTCTCGGCCGGATGCCAGATCGCGCGGTCGCGGCCCCTGTCGTCGACATGCTCGACGCCACCGCCGAACCGGATGTCGTAGGTCACTTCCGGCCGCTGCAATTCCCAGGGGTTGCCGAAGCCGAGCCATTCGTCCGGATATTCCTGCTGCCAGCCCTGATTGATGATCTGGCGGAACAGGCCGTAATCGTAGCGGATGCCGTAGCCGATCGCGGGGATCGACAGCGTCGCCATGCTCTCCATGAAGCAGGCCGCAAGGCGCCCGAGGCCGCCATTGCCGAGCGCCGCATCCGGCTCGCATTTGCGCAACTCGGGCAAGGAGACGCCGAGATCGCCGAGCGCGACCTCGAAGATCCTCAGCAGTCCCATATTGTTCAGCGCGTCGGTGAAAAGGCGGCCGATCAGAAATTCGAGCGAGAGGTAGTAGACGCGCTTGCGGCCGGCGTCGTAGCTGCGCTTTTCCGCGGTGAGCCAGCGATGCACGATCCGGTCGCGCAGCGCCAGCGCTGCGGCTTGATACCAGTCGTGCCTGGTCGCCATCCCGGCATCCTTGCCGATGGTGAGGCGCAGCTTCGCCAGGATCGCGCCCTTGATCTCCGCCAGCGCCAGTTCGTCGATCGGCTGGCCGGGCGCGGGGAAACTGTGCTGGAAGGTTGAATCTTGCAAAGCCGTCACATCCTGGTCCTGGAAGACAAACTCAACTTACGCGCCTTGCCCGGGGATCGGAACCATCGCAGGCGCGGCCGTGCACTGCGTTGATGGAATTTTATGCAAGGAATGGGCCGATTTGGGAGCCCGGGCGGCCCCGGAGAAGCGCCGATTTGGTGCTACACTGGCAATGGTTCCAGCCCGTGGAGGAGAAGCCTCATGAGACTGATGATCGAAATCGCCGCCGCCGCTTTGCTCGTTGTCTGCATCAGCGCATCCAGCGCCGCCTTTGCCGCCGGCAAGACCGGCCGCAGCGCCGATGGCCTGAGCTGCTCCTTCACCGTCCCGCAAGGTGCAACCCCCGCATCCCGCTGCGCCGCCATCAAGCGCCAATGCGGCGGAAAATTCTACGCGAATTATTGCGGCGACAAGATGCTGTCGGCGGTGAAGTGAGGCTAGGCGAAATTCTCGCCCCACATGGTCGTCCTGGCGAAAGCCAGGACCCATTACCCCAACTGTCAGAGCAGGGCCGACCTGTCTTCCCAATCGGGATTTTCCTGCTCGATCAGCTTGATCTTCCAATCGCGCTTCCAGAACTTGAGTTGCTTCTCGCGTGCAATGGCTTCATGCGGCGTCGCGAATGCCTCGACATGGACGAGGCGGAATACCCTGTACTTCTGCACGAACTTCGATCCGCGCCCCGAGCGATGCAACTCGAGCCGTGCGCGAATGTCGTTCGTGACACCAATGTAGATCGTGCCGTGGTGGCGGCTTGCGAGGATGTAGACGAAGTAGCTGCCTTCGGCGCCCATGGTGGCTCAAGCTCGCAAGGACAACGCTGACTGGGGTAATGGGTCCTGGCTTTCGCCAGGACGACGCTCTCAACAATCGATGTGGCATCATCGGAACAAATTAAGAACACTTTAGCAAGTCTTTGATATATCATTGTGATTCGGCGTGTTGCCGACACAATATCTAGCGTCTGACCGATCCCGCGAGGACTACATGTCCACTATCGCCTTTGATCAATTTGCCCTCACCCGGATCGCCGACTTCGCGCGGTCGCTGTCGCGGCTGCATCAGGCGGCGCGCCGCTACGCCATCGACGACGACCAGTTCGACCGCGAGTTCAATGCGGTGTGCCAGTCGATCTGGGGCTACACCATCGACGATATCAGCGACGAGCTGTTCTCGGCCGAGGACCATCTGTTTCTCGACACGCTGGATGAGGCGCAGGCGCGCATCTTTGCAGCCGAGCAGGGGTATGACCTCGTCGACGACCAGGGCATGCTGACCGATTGGTGGGGCTTTTGCTGGATGATCCTCGCCGAGAAGCGCGGCCTCCTGACGCCGGACAACCGCGCCGCCGCGCGCGCGGCGATCGAGGAAAAATATCTGGCGGCGCCGAACGTGATCGGCGTGATCATCGGGCGGTAGGTCTCGTGCCCCGGACAAGGCGCAACGCGTGAGCGGTGCGTTGCAGACCCGGGGCCCATCTTTCCTCTGGGTCCCGGCTCAGCGTCGCGTCATTTCATGCTGCGCCACGTCCGGGACACGAGACCAACTCAATCCAATCCCGCCCGCTTCGCCGATTTCGGCGACGGCGTCTTCGGCACAGTCACATCGGGCAGCGTCTCGCGGACGATTTCCGTTGGCGCATCGACGGCCACTGTCTCCGCGCGTACCGGCGCAACCTTCATCTCGCCGAGCCGGGCGCGCACCTGCGCGGTGAGGCCGGGATAGGAGGCGACCGGGGTGAAGTCCGCCGCCTGATCATTGCCGACGCGAATGCCGGTATAGGCGACGAGCCCGTCGGTGGTCGCGATCACGTCGCCGGCCTTGAGCGAAGAGTCAAGCGCAAGGTCGACCGGGGCGAGGCCCGCAGGCTCGCGGCCGTTGCAGGTGCAATCGGAGCGCAGTGCCTTGCGGAACGCAAACGCGTTCTCGCTGTCGGCGTAGCGCTCGCCGTTTTGCGCATAAGCGCCGTCGATGCTGGTGCCGAAATAGATCTTTGTCGCGCTAGCCGGGCAGAAGGCCTGGCACATCTGGGCCGGCGAGGCGACGCCGCGCATCAGCGGGAAATATTTTCCGTCGCAGGTGCGCACGCAAAACGCAGGTCCCGAGCCGCCGGCGGTGCGCGTCGGCGGAATGTAGGATGGCGAGACCTGCTGGCCCACGAAGGCATTGGGATCGGTATAGGCGCTCGTCTGCGGCACCTCGCGCTGCGGGCGCTGCTGCATGCCGCCGAAGAAGAAGTCGAACAGGCCCTCGGCCGAGACGGGCGCCGGCACGATCAGGAGGGGACCGATAAGGAGGGAGGCGGCAACGAACATCGCGCGACGCCGCCGGCGCGCATGGAACACTGTACGCAACGCTTACTCCACCGACGCAACTGATACCCGCCGAGAGTGCCTCTCTCAGCTTCCGGGTAACCTTAACGGGAGGTGGTAAATGAGCGGTATCCGGCCGGCAGGTTTATCGAGGTCTCGTGCCCCGGATGCTACGCGGCGCGCCGCTCCTTGCGGCGTGATGCGTTGCTGATCCGGGGCCCAGATCGAAGCGGATGTAGATGGGTCCCGGTTCGGCAACGCATCGTTTCACGCTGCGCTGCGCCCGGGACACGAGAGCCTCCTAGGCCTTCAAAAATTCGGACGCCTTGTAGAGCGAGCGAAAGCGCAGGCCGGCGGCGCCGAATGCATCGGTGGCGCCTTCCTCGCGGTCGACCATGGTCAGCACCAGCACGACTTCGGCGCCGGCCTCGCGCACGGACTCCACCGCCTTCAGCGCCGAACCGCCGGTCGTGGTCACGTCTTCGACGATCACCACGCGCTTGCCCTCGAGCGTCTCGCCCTTGGCGAGTCCCTCGATCGCGAGACGCGCGCCATGCTCCTTCGGCTTCTTGCGCACGAAGAAGGCCGCGATCGGATGCCCCTTGATCCAGGAAATCTGCGCCAGCGCCCCGGCCAGCGGCACCGCGCCCATCTCGAGGCCGCCGATGAAATCGAGCTGGTCGTCCTTCAGCGCCTCGTAGGTGAGCTCGGCGAGCAGCGTCGCGCCCTCGGGGTCGAGCATCGTCGGCTTCAGGTTGAAGTAGAAATCGCTCTTGCGGCCCGATGCGAGCGTCACCTCGCCGCGGCCGAAGGAGCGGCGGCGGATGATTTCGAAGAGGCGGGCGCGAGAGGCGGATTTCGACACGATGGTCCCTCGGGGGCTTCACAGGAGGTGGCGGAATTTATCCGTCGTTGCGCCGACATTCCAGAGGGGAGACTGCCCGTCAACAAGGCATCGGCCGCGCAAGCCGCGACGGGCCGCCATGCCGGCCCGCCGGTTGTAAGGCCGCAACTTCCCGGGGTAGTTGGGTGGTCAACCCTGGGGGAGGACAACAGCCATGACCATCGCGCTCTACACCTGGAACACGCCGAACGGCCGCAAGATCTCGGTCGCGCTCGAGGAAATGGCGCTGCCCTACAAGGTGATCCCGGTGAACATCACCAAGGGCGAGCAGATGGCGCCGGAGTTCCTCAAGCTCAGCCCGAACAACAAGATTCCCGCCATCGTCGACCCTGACGGGCCGGACGGCAAGCCGGTCAGCATCTTCGAATCCGGCGCGATCCTGCTCTATCTGGGCGAAAAGACCGGCAAATTCCTGCCGAAATCGCTGAGCCAGCGCATTCCTGTCTATGAATGGCTGATGTGGCAGATGGGCGGCTTCGGCCCGATGCCCGGCCAGGTGCATCATTTCATTGCGCTGGAGAACGAGCAGGACCGCGCCTACGGTCTGAAGCGCTTCATGGCCGAGACCCGTCGGCTCTATGGTGTGCTCGACCGCCGCCTTGATGGGCGCGATTTTGTCGCAGGCGACCTGTCGGTCGCCGACTTCGCCATCCTGGGCTGGGCCTGGCGCCACCCGCGCCACAAGGTGGAGCTGTCAGACTTCCCCAACGTGAAGCGCTGGTACGAGATCCTGATGGCCCGCCCGGCCGTGAAGCGCGGCATGGACGCGAAGCTGGATTGAGCTCTGTTTCCCCTCTCCCCTTGTGGGAGAGGGTGGCTCGCCGCGAAGCGGCGAGACGGGTGAGGGGTCCCTCTCCGCGCGGCCAACTCTCATTCGATGCTCGGAGAGGCACCCCTCATCCGGCGCTTCGCGCCACCTTCTCCCACAAGGGGAGAAGGAAGAACGACAATCACACCCGCTTCGCTTCCACCGCCATCCGCACGGCAAGCCCGGCCAGCACCGTGCCCATCAGCCAGCGCTGGACCAGCATCCAGCTCGGTCGCGTCGTCAGGAACAGCGCGATCGATCCGGCGGCGAGCGCGATCATGGCATTGACGCTGACGCTGATCGCGATCTGAATCACGCCCAGCACGACCGACTGCGTCAGCACGCTTCCGGCGGTGGGATCGATGAACTGCGGCAGCAACGCCAGATACAGCATCGCGATTTTTGGATTGAGCAGGTTGGTGACAAAGCCCATCGCGAACAGTTTTCGCGGGCTGTCGACGGCAAGCTTGCGAACCTGGAACGGCGAGCGCCCGCCGGGCTTCACTGCCTGCCAGGCCAGCCACAGCAGATAACCGGCGCCGGCAAAGCGCAGCGCGTCATAGGCAAAGGGAATGGCGAGCAAGAGCGCGGTGATGCCGAAGGCCGCGCACAGCATGTAGAACACGAAGCCGAGCGCGACGCCGCCGAGCGAGACGATGCCGGCCGCCGGTCCCTGCGTGATCGAGCGCGAGATCAAATAGATCATGTTCGGCCCGGGCGTCAGCACCAGGCCGAGACAGACGAGCGCGAAGCCGACGAGGGCGGGAGCGTGGGGCATCGGTCGATCCGTGCGGGAGATGCCATGGTTCTAATCTGCACGGAGCTGTAGTGCCATCGCGCAATTGCACGGAGGACAATTCAGATCTCAGCTACTAATGCGCCTCGTCCCAGTTCTTCGCGGCGCGCGCATCGACATGCAGCGGCACCGAGAGCAGCACGGCCGGGAAGGGCGCGTCCTGCATCACGTGCTGCACGACCGGCAGCGTCGCCTCGACCTCCGCATCGGGCACTTCGAAGATCAGTTCGTCGTGCACCTGCAGAAGCATCTGCGCCGAGAGTTTCTTCGCGGCCAGCGCATCCTCGACGCGGGTCATGGCGCGGCGGATGATGTCGGCCGCGGTACCCTGCAATCGCGCGTTGATCGCGGCGCGCTCGTTGAAGGCGCGCCGCGATCAACGCG